>JAGODS010000108.1 GCA_017998135.1 Bacteroidales bacterium | reverse complement strand
AACAAATGCTAACTATTACAAAATTACTATAATATAAACTTACAAACTATTTTTTTTTCAAAATATCTCCCTGATTAGAAAATAAAATATAATTTTGTGGACTTAATTTTTTATAACATATACTAATGGCAAAACTTAAAGGAGCAATAGTAATTGATAAAGAAAGGTGCAAAGGCTGCGAGGTTTGTATTACAGCCTGCCCTGAAGAAGTAATAATAATGTCTAAAGAAGTAAACAACAAGGGTTATCATTTTGCAGTAATGAGCAATGATAAATGTACCGGCTGCACTAACTGCGCAGTTGTTTGTCCTGATGGCGTTATCTCTGTTTACAGGGTAAAAATGAATGTTTAACTTTTAAATTTAACTTAACAATGGGAGAACTAAGATTAATGAAGGGGAATGAAGCTGTGGCTGAAGCAGCTATCAGGGTAGGCTGCGACGGTTATTTCGGCTACCCAATCACCCCGCAATCAGAAATTATTGAATACCTGATGGCTGAAAGAGCTTATGACCGGACGGGTATGGTCGTCTTACAAGCCGAAAGCGAAGTGGCTTCTATTAATATGATTTATGGAGGCGCCGCCTGCGGCAAAAAAGTGATGACTACCTCTTCCAGTCCAGGCATCAGCCTTATGCAGGAAGGTATTTCTTATATCGCAGGCGCCGAATTGCCTTGCTTATTGGTTAATGTTGTCAGAGGAGGTCCCGGACTCGGTACAATACAGCCTTCCCAAGCTGATTATTTTCAAACTGTCAAAGGCGGAGGACACGGCGACTATAAACTAATTACATTAGCTCCTTCATCTGTTCAAGAAATGAGCGACTTTGTAAAATTAGGCTATGAGCTCGCTTTTAAATACCGCAACCCGGTTATGATATTATCAGATGGCGCAATAGGCCAGATGATGGAAAAAGTTGAACTTTTTGATGCAATTCCCCGCTGGACTGATGAAGAAATAAAGAAAATGCATACCTGGGCAACTACTGGCAAAACCCCTGAAAGGGAAAGAAATATCATCACATCGCTTGAATTAGACCCCTATAAACAGGAAAAAGTTAACCAGAGAATACAGGCTAAATACCGCAAATGTGAAGCCGAAGAAGTAAGATTTGAAACTATCAACTGCGATAATGCCGACTATCTGTTTGTCGCATTCGGACTCTCAGCCCGGATTTGCCAAAAAGCTATTGAACTTGCAGCTAAAAAAGGTATTAAAGCAGGCTTACTCAGACCTATTACGCTCTATCCTTTCCCTTACAAAGAAATTGAAAAATTGGGCAACAAAGTTAAAGGCATACTCACAGTTGAAATGAATGCCGGTCAGATGGTAGAAGATGTAAGGCTTGCTGTCGGCTGCAAAGTTAAAGTAGAGCATTTCGGGCGTTTCGGAGGTATAATTCCTTCGCCTGTTGAAGTAGTTAATGCACTTGAAAAGAAAATAATAGGAGGAAAATAATTATGGCAGAAAACACAATATCAATAGACAATATAATCAAAGAAGAAAACTTAGTTTATAGCAGGACTAAAGTATTAACTGATAATTACCTTAGTTACTGTCCTGGTTGCGGACACGGAACTGCACACCGTCTTATAGCCGAAACAATAGACGAAATGGGAATACAAGCTAACACTGTTGGCATTGCTCCTGTCGGTTGTTCGGTTCTGGCTTATAATTTCTTTAATATAGATATGCAGCAGGCGGCACACGGCAGAGCACCGGCTCTCGCAACTGCTATTAAAAGACTGATGCCTGAGAAATTCGTTTTCTCTTATCAGGGAGACGGCGACCTCGCTGCAATTGGCACAGGCGAAACTATTCACGCCTGCAACAGGGGTGAAAATATAACCATTATTTTTATAAATAACGGTATTTATGGTATGACAGGCGGTCAGATGGCGCCTACAACAATTAAAGGGATGAAAACTTCTACCTCTCCCTATGGCAGAGACCTGTCATTGATGGGCAATCCTCTAAAAATCACCGAACTCGTCGCTCAATTACCGGGAACAATATATGTAGCCCGCCATTCAGTTCATACTCCCGCCGCTGTACGCAAAGCTAAAAAAGCTATACGTAAAGCATTTGAAAACCAAAAACTCAAAAAAGGACTTTCTTTTATAGAAATTGTCTCTAATTGCAATTCGGGCTGGAAAATGACACCCAATAATGCTAATAAATGGATGGAAGAAAATATGTTTCCTTTCTATCCTATGGGCGAAATAAAAGACATTACTAAATAAATTATTAATTATGAATTTTGAATTTTGAATTAGTTTCATTATTAGTTAGGCGAAGCGTCCACGCTTCGTCATAATTTACAAATCATTAAATCTATTAATCATCAAATTTACAAATTAGAATGACAGAAGAAATAATTATAGCAGGTTTCGGAGGACAGGGCGTCCTCTCTATGGGCAAAATTTTAGCTTATTCAGGTGTAATGCAACAAAAAGAAGTTAGTTGGATGCCTTCTTATGGACCTGAAATGCGTGGAGGCACAGCTAATGTAATAGTTATAATAAGCGATGAACGCATCAGTTCTCCTATTGTCAATACTTTTGATTCGGCTATTATACTCAACCAGCAATCAATGGATAAATTTGAATGCACTATCAAACCCGGCGGACTGCTTATATACGATGGTAATGGTATAAACAGGCATCCTGAAAGAAAAGACATTAATATATACAGAATTGATGCTACAGATACAGCTACCAAATTAGGCTTGGTTAAGATATTCAATATGATTGTACTCGGCGGTTATCTTAAACTTAAACCTGTCGTAAGTAACGAATATCTTAGAAAAGGCCTTGAAAAATCACTCCCCGCAAGACACCACCACCTTATACCCGAAAATGAGAAAGCTATTTCTAAAGGTTATGAAATAATTTATCCTGTGCATAAGCTTAATTAAAATTTTACTTAAATATTATTTAATAATTAGCCTCGCAGGTATTAAAAATCTGCGAGGTTTTTTTTAATAATTTATCCCTTTTATAAAAAACCTAATGAAACTAACCGAAAACCTATTATTAGAACAAAAAGCCTGCGAAATAAGGGTTGATATAATTAAATCCCTTTCAGCAGCGAGCTCAGGACATAGTGGCGGCTCGCTTGATATTACTGACATACTGACTGCCCTGTATTTTAATATAATGAATCATAAACCCGCCAACCCGCAATGGGCTGACAGGGACAGGCTCATACTTTCTATAGGCCACGTCGCCCCTGCTTTATACGCTAATCTTGCCCATTCAGGCTATTTCCCCATTGAAGAATTATTGACCCTTCGTAAATTTGGCAGTCGCCTGCAGGGACATCCCGGTAAAGACCATAATCTGCCGGGACTGGAATTATCAGCAGGCTCTCTCGGACAAGGACTTTCTGTTGCGGTTGGATTAGCCCTTGCCGGTAAAATTGATAATAAAACATATAGAGTTTATTGTATAAACGGAGACGGCGAACTACAGGAAGGCTCAATCTGGGAAGCTGCTATGAGCGCCGCCCATTATAAACTTGACAACCTGACCGCTATAGTGGACAGAAACAAATTACAGATTGACGGCAAAGTATCGGATGTAATGGAAATAGAACCTCTTGCTGACAAATGGACTGCCTTCGGCTGGAATGTCTTAATTATTAACGGTCATAATTTTACCGAGATAATAGATGCGTTTCTTAAAGCTATAACCCATAAAAATCAACCCACAGTTATAATAGCCAATACCATAATGGGTAAAGGCGTTAAATCTATTGAAAACGACTACCGCTGGCACGGCAAAGCCCCCTCCCCCACTGAAGCTCTGCAATTTATCTCTGAAATTGAAAATTCATTCAACAATAATAAAACACCATAACAACACCTATACAACACCATAACAACACCTATGAATTAACAAAGTTATTAACATTTTTCAGGCAAAAATAATATAACTACTCAGCAGTGAAATTTTAGAGTTTATATATTGTAAAAACCTTATAAACCTTAGTATAAGCAATGAAAGAAACAAAATCTACCTTATTACCTTTTTTATTAACATTTATACATCAAAATAAGCTAATAAGGTTGATATATAAGGTAACAAGTTTTATACTAAGGTTAAAAAAAATAAAAATAAAATTATGTATGTTTTGAAACCTTTATTATTTCTTATTAATCAGCTGCTGAGTAGTTACAAAATACCTGATTAATTAGCTTAACTATAAATAAAAGAGTAAACTAAATCTGATAGATTATTAAAATTTTTAGGGTTTCTATTACACGAACGTGCAAGCCTATCCTGAATTGTTTTTATAGCATTAAACGAACGTACAAGCCTATCATGAAATGTTTTTATACCATTACACAAACGTGCAAGCCTATTATGAAATGTTTTTATGGCATTACACGAACGTGCATACCTATCCTGAAATGTTTTTATGGCATTACACGAACGTGCAAGCCTATCATGAAATGCTTTTATGGCATTACAAACCTTTGCATACCCATCAGAAAATGTTTTTATGGTATTGCAAACGTTTGCGTACCCATCCTGAAATGTTTTTATGGCATTACACGAATGTGCAATAGCTCCAAAAAATGTTTTTGTACCCCTGCAATACTATGCAAGGGTTAAGAAAAGCAAATTATTATCTTTGCAATTATAGGTTGTACCCTAAATATACTATTTCGGCTATATACTAAAAACTGTCAGAGCGTGGATGCTT
Source organism: Bacteroidales bacterium (assembly GCA_017998135.1). Lineage (GTDB taxonomy): Bacteria > Bacteroidota > Bacteroidia > Bacteroidales > JAGODS01 > JAGODS01. Next base: position 3,419 of record JAGODS010000108.1, on the reverse strand, counting down.
TTCAGAACCAAAAACCTAACAGATCATAGAGATCTGTTAGGTTAGGTAAGGTTTTATAATATTTTTGTTTGTAGTTCTTATTTACTGTAAGAATTAACCAGATAATAGATGCCTATTAATAATAAAGAATAAGAGGATAAGAAATATAAGCTTATTCAATGCCTTTAAAAGTTAATGATTTAAGGTTAAGGGCTTTGGTTTTGGTGAGGAAGGAGCTGATATTATTTTTTGGGATTTTAAGATTAATATTGCAATCATTATCAAAGTTTTGGTTAATAATTTTACAATGTTCATCTTTGACAAGGCGCATAATATTGTTAAGTAGGTTGTAGTTAAAATCAAGTGTATAAATTTCGTAAATATCTTTGATAATAATTTCTGCATTTTCCAGAGCCATTTTAGCTGAGCTTTTATAAGCATTAATAAGACCGCTCACTCCAAGCTTAGTGCCTCCGTAATAACGAACAACGACAATAAGAATATTGGTAAGGTCTTTTGAAAGTATCTGATTATAGATAGGTTTTCCGGCTGTGCCTGAGGGCTCACCATCGTCGCTGCTGCGGTTTGCCGACTTATCTATGCCAATCCTGAAAGCAAAACAATGATGAGTGGCATCAAAATACTGTTTTCTTATCTTTTCAAGTTCTGTTTTGGCTTGTTGCTCAGTAGCTGCAGGCAGGGCTATAGCTATAAATTTGCTGTTTTTGTCTTTAAAAATAGCTTCAGCCCTGCCGGTTATTGTTTTGTATGTGGTTTCAAAAAGCATTATTTGGAATTAAGGTACAAAAGTAAAAAAAATGTTGAATGGTGAATGGTGAATGAATATTGAATGGTGAATGGTGAATGGTGAAAATTAAAAATTCAACATTAAAAATTCAACATTAATTAATTTAGCGGATAAGGGTAACATAACCTTTTCTTGTTTTATTAAAATTAAACTCTTTATAATTGATAATCCAGCCATAAACTGCCTGTGGGCAATCTTGACCGTTAAGTTTGCCATCCCAGTATTTATTAATATCATCAGAAATAAAGAGCACATTACCCCAGCGGTCAAAAATATTAATTTTATAATTATGAATTTCCAGACCACTTACAACAAAATAATCATTTAACCCGTCACCGTTTGGAGTAAAAGATTTGGGAACCCAAATAAAGGTACAATATTTAAGAGCAACAGAATCTGATTTCTGGCATCCATAAATATTTTTCATACGAACAATATAAGTATCTGGAGTATAGACCTTATATTCATTGGTGTTTTTACCATCTTGCCATATAAAATCTTTTGTCAGCGAGTCAGCTTTAACTTTAATAAAAGCTTCGTCAGCAGGGATAAGGCAATCGGGATAAAATAATTTGTATTCAGGTTGAGGATTAACATAAATAGTTATATTGTCCATTGCTTTACATCCATTAATATCATATATTTTCAACTTATAATCAGTGCTAAAAATCGGACTGACATAAATAGCCGAATCAGAAGAAGCAACAGGCGACCAAATATAATTATAAGGCGCTGTTCCATTATAAGCTCTGCTTTTAATCAAGATAGAATCACCTAAACAAACAGAGTCATTCTCACCGGCATCAGCCTTTGGCAGAGGGAAAAGCGTAATGTTCATAGTATCTGTTTCAGCTTTGCAATAACCGATACCAACAGTAGTAAGCGTAATAGCAGATTTTCCTTTTTTTAATTCGTCATCAGAAAAATAGTAAATAGCGTCAAGCTTTTTATCAGAAGGGTTAAAATAGCCCTGCCCGCCGCCCCATATAGCTCCTTTGGCATTAGTAACGCTTCCTGCCAGATTTAGATATGAAGTCTTACATAAAGCGGTATCATTTGATTGACCAGGTTTATTATGTCTGTTGGCATCAGCCTCTATATAATTATAAGTAAAATCAAGATTAACAGAAATGCTTGAAGCATACCACCAGGTATTAATAGTGTTCTCATTACCATAAGCATATTCGGATGTTGAATTACCATCCCAATCCCAGGTATGACAAGCGTCGGGCTGATAACATCCGTTCAAATTAACAGTGCCATTATTAATATTTGCATCATCCCAGTATAAAGCAAGTTTAGGACCTTTAGGCCTGACAAGCTCTACTTTTATGCCATCCAAATTATATTCAACATCAGTCAAAGGCAGATTAGTTAAACCATTATAGTATTTAATAATAATTTTAAACTTTTTATGATTGAGAACCAAATTTCCCAGTCCGTCCTTACCATCCCAATACACAATATTGATGCCCTTTTTAACTTCGGCAGTTAATACCCTGTCTTCAGACCCTGACTGATAACCCTCAATATCATTTAAATCAAGGAATAATTCAACATTGCCATCCTGGTTTACAGGAATATAAAAATTGCATTCCTTATTATTATGAACAAGACTATCCGTAAAACAATCAGTAACTTTTACAGGACCTGAAAAATTGCCAAGACTACCTGAAGGGAAACAAACAGAATCAGGATTATTGAGAAAAATTTTATACTGCGGATAATTAAATATACCTAATTGCGATTTACGACTGACTACAAAAGGTAAATTCTGATAGCAGCCTTTCTTATTAGAAAAGATAGAAAACATAAAAGGCTGCATCCCATTAAAATCAACAGAAGTTACAATACCATCATCAGCGTAAATAAAAACCGTGCCATAGAACTTATTGCTAAAATTATCCAGAGTAAAGACCCAGCCTTTAGACCATAACCTGCCATTAATTCTTTTAATATCTGCACTTATAACCGTAATATCAATAAAATCAAATATACAATTTTTATCAAACTCAATATAAAAATCACCTGTCATAGAAGGAATATAGCTAAAAGGCTTATATCCATTAGCATTAATGCAATCAGGACCGGCAACAGCCTGTTCGTAATTCATAATAAATCCGTCTCCGATAAAAGGCAGTTTTTGCGAAGCATAAACTACTTTACCCTGCGGGTCTTTTATTCTGAAAGATATATCTTTATCTTCAGTTGCATCTGAAATAGCGAAACCAAAAAATATCTTTTCTCCTATTTCTGATATTCTTATATTTAACCTGAAGTCTGTAGCGCAATCATAGAGAGCAAAAGGACTATAATAATTATTAATCATTAGTTTTGCATAGCTACTTTTAGTAGTTGTTATTTCTTTAGTCCCTTCGGCTCTTAAATTTGATAAAAATAAAAGAAAAAGCAGGAAAAAACAAACAAAAATAAAGCACCTATATATATAACTTAATGAATAAAACATAAAATAGTCATCATTTAATTACACTTAAAATGTCCTTTAAAAAAAATACAAAATTAATAATTTATTGAAAATTCCCAATTATTCTTAAAAATAATTTATAAAGACGACCCGTAGATTTAATCCTCTTTGTTTGTAGTTAAATGCTTTATGATATTGCATTAGGGG
>JAGODS010000002.1 GCA_017998135.1 Bacteroidales bacterium | reverse complement strand
TTTAGATATTTTGCTCAATAAGGTTTTTGGCGCCTCTCCATATTCTTGCGCCTTTAATGTCAATGCCTAAATGATTAATATGTTGTCTGTTAGAGGCAAACCAGACAGTATATTCACCTTTACCGCAGCCTAATTCAAGGCAAAGAGGATTATTATTTTTAAAAAAAAGAGAATTCCATTTACCTTTATATTTATAATCATTAATAATTTCCTTATAAGTTGGTTCAAGGACATTATAATAAGTTTTAATATCTGCAAACCTCTGCAGTTTATGTTTAGGCATATAAAACTAAGAGCGAAAATTGACTAATTTTTTCTAAGTATCCAGGCAGAAGGGTTATCAGAATTTTTAATTTGTTGTAATTCTGTAAGGGCTGAATTCATATTTTTGTACAAACCGTATGTAACTCTGAATAAATTATTTTTAGTTTTACCGCAAATAAAGGCATTATAGCCTTTATCGGTTAATTCTTTTACTAAAGCATTTGCATTTTCTTCCATACTAAAACAACCGCAAATAATAAAATATTCACTTTCGGATATAGGCTCCTGTCCTGATTCATTTTTATTTTCAGCTCTTTGTTTGCTGACAGGCTGTTCGGAAGAAGAAATATTAGGCTCAACTGCTTTATCAATAATAAGGGGCGATTTTTTAATATCAGTGTTTGTTATGTGAGAATTATAAATTTTAGAACTTATATGAGAAAAAAGATCTGTATAAACAAAGTCTGAATCATAACGGTTAAACCTATTGATTATAAGCAGGGAGATAAAAACTAATATAGCCGCCGCCGCTGCCCATTTAGTAGTATTATAAATTCTTTTAGATTTAAACTGGTTAGTTTTATTTATAAGGTTTTTCTCTATTTTTTTTGTCAGAACATTTCTGTTAGCGGGATAAGCAATAAAACCAGACAACCCGTAAGAGTAAGGAAATAAAAGCTCGGACTGATAAGATTGAAATTCAATATTATTATTTTTGTTAAGTTTTATTTCGCCAATACTATCAAATACAATGGATTTATTAGAATAGAGACGCATATTAAGCTCATCTGAATATTCTTTAACAATCCTAAGAGCTTCGTGATATGTAATATTAAGTTTTCGGGAGATGAAATTTGCGAGAGCACCGTCATTTTTGTTCAAATTGATATTAAAACTGATACCTGCCGAAGGGGGAGAAAAAAAATTATTAGCTGAATTAATATGTGAATCCGAATAATTTATGATGAAAGCACCAAAATTAGGGATAACTACATAATTGGTTTTAAATAACAGTTCTTTAATATATTGACTAAGGTTCATCTTAGATAAAAGCTTAAAATTTAAAAGAGCTAAATTAATAATATTTTATTAATACTAAGGGAAAAAAATGTTAAAGCTTTGGAATAGAAAATGAAACAAAGTCTTTACTTAATTTTAAGTTCAAATAATATTCTATTTTTGTCCTATTAATATCTATATTTAAAAAATAAAATTATGTATGTTTTGAAACCTTTATTATTTCTTATTAATCAGCTAATGAGTAGTTACAACAAATTTCTTTAATTTATTAAAAATGGACATATTTATAAAAATAGACTTTTTATAGCAAACTCATAAATAATTTCAATAGTTAATATTTAACCCCTTTATAGTATAAAACAATAAAAGGTCAGACACAGGCTACCGTTAGGTGCAGAGTCCATATTTTCAAAAAAATATAAAATAAGCGTTTTAGCATTTGTAAGCTATCATTATAAACGTTTTTTAACTTTTATTTATAAAATATATTTGGAAGTTTGAAAAATTAAATACAAATTTGCATTTTATTCAATAATTAAATTTTATGAAAATTATCAAGAATCTTAACCAGCAACTTCAAAGACTTGAAGTAAATGCCTTTGAAATAGATAATCCTATTATCTTTCAATATTTTGGCAAACTTAAGGAAACCGAAAGAGATGAGCAGTTCTTTAGAGCCTTATATATAGGCACTCTCGCTCTAATGGAAGACAGGCTCTCTACTTTCTTCGCCAAAACCAGCAATGAACTCGGCACTCAATTAGAAAGCCTCAAACTTATCTTTGATATGAAAAAGGAACTATTCTTAAAACCGCTACCAAGGGACTAATTGAAGAAAATGCTATTGCTCAGGTACTTGACGAATACCTCAAATCTAAAAATATTAAGGACACAGTAGCTTTAACAGGTACAATACCAGGCTCAATACCCAAAAATAAAACCGGCGATATACTTTGCAGTTTAGAAGATAAACCTGATATTAAAATTACTATTGAATGCAAATTTGACAAACATATTAAACTCGGCGATATATCCAATAAAGATATATTTTCTAATAAAACAGATACTGCCTGGAGTCAGCTCTTAGAAGCGCTGGTTAACCGGGACGCTAAAGTAAGCATTATTGTATTAGATCGCTCACTTATTGATGCTACTATACTCAAATTCACCGAAAATGTTGCATTTATTCCTAATGTAGGCTTTATTGCTATTATTGATACTAATAAAGGATATTATGATAATCTTTTTATTGCCTATCTGCTTGCACGAGACATTGCTATTAATGCTAAACAAAAAAAATACGATTTGAATCTGCTTTCTATGCTTATTAACAGAATTATTAAAGCAATGGAAGAAATTATGTCAATCAAAAAATTAGTTGAAGACAATATCAAAAACAATAAAAAAATTCTTGAACAATTGCACAAAAGTATGCTTTTTATAGAGTTCAATAAAACATACTTTGATAAATTTTTACAGCAAGGCGATCTTACCAGACAGGATCTCTTCGCCTTTTATAATGCAGACGACATTAATGACAAATTCAAACTTATTGAAAAAGAAATCAAAGACTTAGACTAAAAAATGTGCTGATGTGCTGATGTGCCGATTTGCTAATGTGCCGATGTGCTAATGTGCTGATGTGCTAATTTGCTTATGTGCCGATGTGCCTATTTGCCGATGTGCTAATGTGCTGATGTGACAATGTGCTAATTTAACAATTGAGACTGTTGTATAAGGTCTAATTTAAGGGGACTTCTAAAAACTAATAAAAATTTAACCTCACCCTTACCCTCTCCTAAAATCAAGAGAGGGAAAACGGAGTTTTTAGAGATGTCCTTAATTATATTTCAATTATAATTCTTCGCATCTCGGCGCCTTTAAATATAAACGCACTAATTGGATAAGCCGCTAATATACTAATTTATTACTTTTTAATTGCAATTTGGTAGCTTCACGGTTAATAATCAAATAGTATGTTCTTTATTTTGCATTGTGATAAAATCAATAAAATTCTCCCTGTTAATGATTTTGTTTTTGCTGTCAGGGTAGGTTTTACTATAAAAATTTGGAAATTTATATTTAGTTTTTTTACTCCATTTGAATTCGTAAGCAAACATTGTTCCGTCTCTTTCTTCTATATAATCAATTTCCTGCTGATTATATGTTCTCCAGAAATATTGATTTGAATAAAGAGAATGATATTTTATATATTTAATTCTTTCAGATACGAGCCAGTTTTCCCATAATTTTCCTGTATCATCACGTAAGGCTAAGGGATTAAAATTATTTATCACTGCGTTTCGTATTCCGTTGTCAACAAAATATATTTTTCTGCTCTTTTTTAGTTCTGACCTTAAGTTTCTGCTGAATGAACCTAAACGAAAAATTACATAAGTTTTCTCAAGCAGATCTATATAACGTTCAACTGTTTCATTATTTAAACCTGTAATATTTGATAACTCATTAAACGATACTTCATTTCCTATTTGGAAAGCGATAGCCTGTATTAATTTTTCCAATTTATCAGGTTTCAGGATATTTTCCCATAATAAAAGGTCTTTATATAAATAGCTCCCGCTAAGTTCCTTTAAAATATCTTTTGATTGGGCAGGATTATTAACTACATCAGGATAATAACCATAAACCATTCTTTGTTCTAATAACCGCAGTTCTTCATTTATACCGGAATTTGCAGCCATTTCTTCAAAGGAAAGAGGATAGAGCATAAATTCCCATTTTCTGCCTGTTAATGGTTCATTTATTATATTTGTAAGTTGAAAAGAAGAAGAACCTGTAGCGATTACTTTAACATCTTTTATATTGTCAACAATCAGTTTAATACATAATGCAATGTTTTGAATCCGTTGCGCCTCATCAAAAAATATAATTTTATTATTTCCAATCAGGTTTCTTAATGCTGATGATGTTGCATTTTCCAGCATAATTTTTATATCAGCTTCATCTCCATTCCAGTAAATAAATGGTTTTTCAAGGTCCTTTGATATTTCCTTCATTAATGTTGTCTTTCCAGCTTGTCTCGGACCAGTTATTATTATTGCTTTATTATCATTAAACCGCGTATTAATTTTTTCTTGTAATAATCTTTTTATCATTTTTTTTAATTTTTCTGTTCAAACCGCAAAATTAATACAAATTTTTCTGGTGGAGCAGAAATTTTTAATATTTTTTTTAATATCTTATTTATTCCTTGCCAATGTGCTATTGTGCTGATGTGCCAATGTGCCAATGAGCTAATTAAGACTGTTGTATAAGGTCTTATTTAAGGGGACTTCTAAAAACTAATAAAAAATTAACCTCACCCTTACCCTCTCCTAAAATCAGGAGAGGGAAAACGGAGTTTTTTAGAATTGCCATTAATTATATTTCAATTATAATTATTTGCGTCTCGGAAGAAAAAAATAAATATTTACAAACGCACTAAGCCGATTTATTCATAAACTTTAACTATCTTAGTGAATCTTAATATTCTAAGTATCTTAGTGGTTTGTTTTTATTTCTGCGTTTATCTGCGCTATTTGCGGGAATTTTAATGAGTTCAATTTTGACTGAATACAATCTGATTAATTCTCAAACTGACTCAAAAATACATCTCCCGCTGATTTCGCGGATTTTCGCTGATATCACTGATTTCTTCGATTTCGCTGAATTTAATTTTTCTGAGTTTATCTGCGCTATCTGCGGAAATTTTAGTGAGTTAAATTTTTCCTGAATCCAATATAAATAATCCGTTTAATAAAAATTAACAATTTAGCCTTATAAAACTTTATTAATGTTATAATAGTATGAGAGTTTTACGAAAGCCTTGTTTTAGTAATGTTTAAGAGATAATTTGTAGAAATAAAAGAAATTTAAAAGTTGCTTTTTAGAAAAAAAAGATCAAAAATTTGAAAATATATTTTTTTCTTTCATTTATTCTTCATATATTTGCTTTCTATTAACAATATTAATTGTATATATATGAAAAAAGGAATTTTAAAAGAGCGCAGTAAGATTTTGATAAGTATTCAAAAAATTGCAACAACTTTAAGAGGCGCAGGGCTGTCTCGCAAAATTATTAATACATTAAAGCAGGATATTAAAAATATAGCTGCTTTCCTTGATTGCACTGACAGAGAAGCTTTATGTTTTAGTCTTATCTTTTACATTGATATGACTGAAAATTGCGTTACTTATAATGATATTAACAGATTTCTGGCTTGCGAAAGTTTAGACTTACTTGAGTATTATGAGGATATTGATAAGCTTGGGATAAAACGTCTTGTTATCATAGAAATGAACACCAGACGTAAATATAATATCAATAAAAATAAGACTTTTACCATAAGGGAAGACATAATCAAAGCCTTGATGACGGCTGATAAGTCGCTGATTAAGAAATCCGGTATTTTTATTAAGACCCTTAACGACTTTATTGATTGGATGGATATGCTATACAGTGAAAGGGAAGATGACATATTATCCTTTGACAGTTTATTTAATGAAATTGAAAGTAAATTAAAGTTAACGCAGGAACTGCCCTTATTTAAGAAAATAGCCAAACTTAAACTTTCTATACCTGAAAATCTTCTATTGCTTTATACTGTCAAACAGGCTTTAGTTGATATAAATGATACGGTTGACCTGCAGCAGGTTATGGATACCTTTTTACCACATGGATCGGCTAAATATAGATTACAACATAAGTTAATCCGTAAAGAGTCAATTTTAACTAAAAATGAGATTGTTGCTTTTGAAAAGGAAAGTTTTATGAGAGGTAAATCGTTATACCTGACTGAGAAAGGAGTTGAAATATTGCTGGGTAAGGATTTTGATTATATAAATAAGAATAAAGAGTTTAAACCTTCTTTAAGTAAACTCATTGAACCTGAACAAATAGAAAGTAAAAAGTTATTCTATAATGAAAAGGATATAAAAAAAATTGAATCGCTCTATAATTACTTGTCTGATGAGCATCTTTCTATGCTAATGAACAAACTTAAACAAAATAAGATGAAAGAGGGATTTACTATACTAATGTATGGACATCCCGGCACGGGAAAGACCGAGACAGCATTGCAAATAGCCAAAAAACTTAATAGAAAAGTGCTGATGCCCGATATAAGCTCTGTCAGAGATATGTTTGTCGGTGAATCGGAGAAAAATATAAAGAGGATATTTAAGGAGTATTACAGCGCCCTCAAATATTATGATAATATACCTATATTGTTATTTAACGAATCCGATGCCCTTATAAGTAAAAGAATAGGAGTAGCACACAGTGTTGACCAGATGCAGAATAATATGCAAAATATATTGTTGCAGGAATTGGAAGACTTTCGTGGAATATTTATTGCTACTACCAACCTAACTTCCAACTTAGATGAAGCTTTTGAAAGACGTTTTTTGTTTAAAATTAAATTTGAGTTACCTGATGAAACTGTCCGTAAGCAAATATGGCTTAGTAAAACCAAGCTGTTAAATGAGCAGGAAGCAGCTCAGCTCGCTGTTAATTTTAACATTTCAGGCGGACAGATTGATAATATAATTAGAAAGATGGTATTGCATAACTTACTTAATAAACAAAAGTTATCTTTTTCTGAAATTGAAAATCTTTGTTATGAAGAATTAAACCTAAATAAAGCCGAAAGAAAGACTATAGGCTTTTAAATTTAATACTGCGGGTTATTTTGATTCTCGCAGGTTTAAATAAAAATAAAAAATATAAATATTATCTAATTTATTAACTCAAATTTTATTAAATATGGAAAAAGTAATCATTAAAGCCGAATGGCCTTTTGCCAAAAAAGTTCATATATATATGAATAATGTTGTAACCTGCTTAAAGCATCTTAGCATTGAAGATATTGATGCTATTCTTAATGAAGGATTAATCTATCAGAAAACATTTTCAAACATAGAAACAGAAGAAATAATAGTAGAAGCTCACTGGATGGAAAAAAGTAAATATAGTTTTAGGGATAAAGACGCTGTTTTCTTTTATACTGAGGAAGTCCTTGATTTAATAAGAATAAAGAAGGATGGCAATGCTATATATGAAGAGTAGTTAAATTTATTATCTTAAAAACATAGATTGTCTTAATTATTGGGACTAATAAAAATTTTACCTCACCCTTACCCTCTCCTAAAATTAGGAGAGTGAAAACGGAGTTTTTAGAGATACCCTTATTAAAATTATTATTTTATGGTTGGAAAGGGTTAGAAGCGAGAGCGGAGAGATGTGGAAATTAAATGTAAATTAGGCGAAGCGTCAATGCTTCGCCTAACGGAGAGGTTAAATCTAAAGATAAAAGTATAATATTATCTGCTCAAAATCGTTTAATAATAAATTGCTTTATATACAATTCTTTTTTTGGACAAATAACAATTATAGGAGATTAATTTAAGTCGTTTGGCACAGTTTTGGCATAATATTTGATAGTATATAAATACCTAAAAAAAGAATTTTATAAAATTTATTTTAAAAACAGGGAGATAAATCTAAGACCAAGCGTGGACACTTCGCCTAACGGGAAAGTAAAGACAAAAAGTAATGTATTAAAAAATCCCGAAAAAACCAATTTACTATCCCTAAACTATCCGAAGACTATCCGTAAACTATCCCTAAACTTATCGTAACAACACCAATAAGACACGTATAATAAGAGGGATGAAAACTAAATGAAATAGTTCAGCAATAGCTTGGTAAATTCTCACATTGGCACAATGCCAAATTATATAAACTGTTCGCCTTTTTCTATTTTAACGTCATTGACGAAATTGCGGATTTGCTGTTCATCGGTTTTGCGACAGATAAGCAATATATTATCGGATTCAACAACTATATAGTCGTCTAAGCCCTGCATCACAACGAGCTTATCTTTAGGCACATTAACAATACAATTATATGAATCATAAGTTAGCACATTTTTACCTACTATTGCATTTCCATTAATATCTTTATGACTGTTATCGTAGAGAGAACCCCAGGTTCCCAAATCAGACCAGCCGAAATCAGAACGTAAAACATATACGTTATCCGCTTTTTCCATTATTCCGTAGTCAATAGATATGCTTTTGCAGATATTATAAGCCTTCTTTATAAATTCCTCTTCTTTTTCTGTGTTATAGATAGATACACCCTCTTTAAAGATATAATCTACTTCAGGAAGATGATGTTCAAGTGCATTCAGGATACTCTTTAACGACCAGATGAAGATACCTGAATTCCAGACAAAATCTCCGCTCTTTAGAAAAGTAATTGCAGTCTCCAGGGCGGGCTTTTCGGTGAAAGTTTTTACTTTCTTTAAAATTTTAACTTCAGGCAGAATATTTTCTTGCAAAAACTGAATATAGCCATAGCCTGTATCTGGACGACTGGGAGATATACCGAGTGTAAGCAACCAGTCTTTTTCGGCAGATATTTTCAATCCCGTATTAACTATTTCGGTAAAATTATCTTCTTTAAGGATAATATGGTCGGAAGGTGCCACTACCATATTGGCTTCAGGATTTATCTTCTTTATTTTGTAAGCTGCATAAGCAATACAAGGTGCTGTATTCCTGCGTGAAGGCTCACAAATAATTTGCTCATCTGCTATTCCTGCAATTTGCTCTTTGATAAGTTCTTTATAAGTAATATTAGTAACTATATAAATGTTTTCTTTAGGACAAATCTTAAGGAAGCGGTCGTAAGTCTGCATTATCAAGGTTTTACCCATTCCCTGTATATCAATGAATTGTTTGGGATGAGCTGTTTTACTAATAGGCCAGAAACGTGTGCCAACACCTCCTGCCATTATTACACAATAATTGTTATTATTCATAATTATCGGATAAAGTGTATGTTCAGTTTAAAATTTTTGCAAAGATATTAATTTAAATAATATTGGATTTAGAAATTTTACTAAAAGTAGGACAATCGCATTTCTTCTTTATTCTTAATCCCCGACAAGAGAAGATGCTTAAAAGAAAAATAAATATTATCAATATCGCAACTACCTGCTTAAAGCAATAGAAATATGATATTCGAAAACCCTTGTTTTTAATAAATTTCGACATAAATAAATATTTTTTTAATAAAAACGTATAATTTTACCGCAAAATTATAAAAAAATGCGTGTAAATGGAACTGACTATAGAACTGTCTGGATGCAAGGCAGTTCAGTTTTTATGATTAATCAAAATAAACTACCCTTTGAATTTGAAATTTATGAATCAAAGACATATAAAATCACCTGCGAGGCTATAAAATCAATGATAGTCAGGGGTGCAGGCGCTATTGGAGCTACTGCAGGCTATGCTATGGCTCAGGCTTGCTTAGAAGCAGATAAAAAAAATTATCTTAATTATATTTCAAATGCAAAATCTGAAATAGAAGCAACCCGTCCTACTGCACGTAATTTATTTTATGCTGTTGAAAGAGTTTATAACTCAGGCAAATTATCAGTTTCAAATGTTTTTAAAGAAGCTAAACTTATTGCAAACGAGGATTTATTTGCCAGCTCTCAAATTGGAGAATATGGAAACGAAATTATTAAAGATGCTTACAGAATTGAGACCCATTGTAATGCAGGCTGGCTGGCTTTCGTTGATTATGGCACTGCACTCTCACCTATATATAAAGCTCACAGAAATAAAAAAAATATCTTTGTCTGGGTTGATGAAACTCGTCCCCGCAGTCAGGGCGCCAGACTCACCGCCTGGGAATTGTTTAACGAAGGCGTGCCTCACAAGATTATACCCGACAGTGCAGGCGCATATATTATGAAGCAGAACTTAGTGGATATGATGATTGTTGGAGCCGACAGAATAGCCCTTAATGGTGACGTTGCCAATAAAATAGGGACGCTTGAAAAAGCTGTGATTGCAAAAGAATTTAATATCCCTTTTTATGTGGCTGCTCCACTTTCCACTTTTGACCTTAATTGTAATTTTGGAAAAGATATTATTATTGAAGAAAGAAGTCCCAATGAAGGACTTTTCATTAGCGGCTTAACGCAGAAAGGCAAAATAGAAAACATAAGAATAGCTTCAGAAGGCAGCGATTACTTCAATCCTGCTTTTGATGTTACGCCTGCTAAATACATTACAGGTATTATCACTGAAAAAGGTATAATTAATCCCGATACGCAAAGCATTCTAAAATTATTCTCATAGATGTTAAAATAAATAATTATAAATAAACAATATAATAGGTTAATTAATAGCAATTAGTAAACATCTATAAAGTCCATTTTATTTCCTCTCCTAAATCGTAAAAAGAATTAGGGTAAGTTATATCGGCTCTTTGCGATTGTCTTTACGTGATAAAAATTTTAAATTTCCAATTTTATGAATGCTCACTAATATATGAAAATAAAGTGGGAGTAAAATTTGAATGATAAACCATCTGTGAACTAACAATAAACCTATATCCTTTTATAGCTCTTTTTATGCTATTATTATTGTGTCTATTTAATATTATTTTCTTTCAAAAACTCAATTGCTTTTTGGTTATAATAATCATCTCTGTATTTATACCATTTTTGCAAATATTCATCATTGCCGTCAAGAACAAACCGGAATGTTCTGAAAGGCTTTCTCTCACTTAGAGCACGATATAATTCATTTTTTATCCTCCCATCTTCAAGTTCATCAGTAAAACTCTCCATAAGACCGAAAGATTCTCTTGAATCTGATTTCCTTATTCTTATATATTCACCTTCCTCATAATCATCTTCCATTATTTTATTATATTCTTCCTCTTCCTCTTCAATCCAGAATCCATCATCCTCAGGTATCATTATTACTTCTTTTGTTGCTGTCTTATAAAATGAATAACATGAATTATTCTGCATCGCAAAAGCAATATCCTCAATTAATATTTTATTATCCATAATAAAAAATTTTCAGCAAAAATATAAAATTTTTTATAACTAATCAGCAGTGAAATTTAAGCGTTTATATATTGTAAAAACCCTATAAACCTTAGTATAAGCAATAAAAGAAACAAAATCTACCTTATTACCTTTTTTATTAACATTTATACTTCAAAATAAACCAATAAGGTTTATATATAAGGGAACAAGTTTTATACTAAGGTTAAAAAAAATAAAAATAAAATTATGTGTGTTTGGAAACTTAGTACTTGGTACTTGGTACTTAATACATGGTATTTAATCAGCTACTGAGTAGTTACAATATTTTTATTTGCATTTTTCAAAAATTTTTCATCTGCCTTTGGCGGTCTTTTTTACGAGTTGGCTTTTAGCTCAGTCGTCCCTCCTTCGCTTTTAAGCCAACTCGTTTAGTTTTAAAGAAACTATGTACACTTACAGAAAATGGAGCTGATTCCTTAAAGACAAAGCTGCTACTACTATGTATATGATTATGTACCCCGGTAGTTCAGTGCATTCAGCCCGTTCTTTACAGACTATTGGCTTTCCCGGTGAACCAAGCACCCTTCAAAATATGAGTTTTGTTTATTATAAAAATGATAAACCCGGAAGAATTAATCTTTTATGGGATAATAACAAACCGGACGGCTACAGATGGGCTGCTCCTAATGGAGACCCCCTTTGATACTATTCCCGCTTCTGTTAAAACTCTTAAACTTAATCTGCAATGTTACAATGCCGATTTGAACAACTCTAAAGACTGTAATATTAAAATCAAAATTACTAATACAAGAAAGAATAAAATTACCTTCGAGAAAAGCTATCCTGTTACTCTTGGAACTGACCGAAAAGGTGTTCTGCAGGCTATTTCTATTGACACTGCCGAATGGCTTAAGAATTTCGGTGACACTAACCTTATACCATACGAGCTTGAATGTAAGCTTACTTCAGGTCTTGCTGATAACTATTTAGACGGCTGGTCAGTCGCTTTTATGGTTAAAGGCGCTAAATTTGAATACAAATACGTCAGCTCTTACGACTCCCCTCAAAATTCAGTTTTTATTTGCAATAAATATTTTAAAGCCGATTATTATTTCAGTATTGAAGGGTATAAACTTAGAATTGACAAAGATATTTAATACGGAAATGCTAAATTCTTACGAATTTATGTCCCTAAGGTTTATGTAGAAAATCCCACTGTCAATTATAATATGCAAATAAGTTTAACTAATATTATTATTAACAGAGGTCCATGGAACCCACCTGCCGAATATATTCCATATATTAAAAAAGTATCATATACTTGTGGTTCTGGAGAAATTAGTCTAAATAATTCTGGGATTTGGAATGTCTCTTTTGGAATTGATAAAGAGTCTAAAGGCTTACAATTTTCTTTCAGTATCATTTTAGACTGTTATGACGAAAAAGGCAACCCTTTAAATCATTCTTATAGTGATTTGTTTTTGATTGTTCAGATATATTTAGATAATTAAAACATAATAAGTGCTTTTTTAATACTTATATTATTTATCTATCACATCTTTAAAAGGATAGCCTAATAAATAGTTGTCATTACGTTTGGCTGTAACTTGCCAGTGTACTTCTGTATTAGGTGCGCTCGTTTTTATTACAAAAGCATTGGTTTCGTAATCATATTCCTCATATACTATCGCCTGAACAAAATTAAAACTCTTTATTGTTAGCTGATAATTAATCCCGCTCGTAAGATTTATATTTTGAAAATAATCAGGTAAAATGGCGTTCGCAAATCCTTTATCATCAGTTTGAACAATTCCTGTATATAGATTATATACCTCATTTGACTCTATCGCAGCGTGCTGTATTAATTTAGTTGGATTTGTTGGATGGTCTATCACGAATTTCTTTATCCCTGCTGCTGATATATCAGAATTTGATTTAAAATTACCTACTTTTAGGTCTGCTTCGCTAAAATCCATTTTGCCTCCTACTGATAAATCTCCTTTTACATTTAGGCTCCCTTTTATTTCTGTATTATCATTGATGTTGGTTTTTCCTTCAATAACTGCATTTCCCGAGCATTGTAAATCACCGGGTTTTAATGAAGATTCCCCTATTTTCACATTTCCATTAAATTGTGCTTGATTGCCATAAATGTTGCCATTAAAATAATTTGTACCGTTGTGGTAAGTAGTACCTTGAAAAGACGTATTTCCTGTATTGGTTATAGTACCGGTTAAATTAGTCTGATTGCCTGTAGTTTGTATATTGCCGTTAGTTCCTATATTTAATGCATCGTTTAATATTTCTAATAACTGTTGTTTGTCTTGGTTCTTATTTATTGAGTATATTGTAGTTTTTCCAAGATAATCATCATAAGTATATTCTATACTTGGAGCATTAGACCCTGTATTGGAAATTAATATTTTATCAGGTGTTTGTTTTATTATTGTGCCTTCTCCTTTTGCATTTTTTACTGTCTTACTTACTTCTTGTTTTGCTGGATCTTTTTCTTCTTCTACAAGATAGTATTGTTCCTCGCCTCCTAACATCGTCTTTATATATTCTTTTTTAGTATGTTTTAAGTTATCTACTTCGGTTTTTTTATCTATCATTAGATTATGGTCTTTATCATATTGTTTGTATATAGTTGTTTCTGTAGATTTTGTTATCTCCTTGTATAAATTATGCAATACATTTTTATGTTTGGTTGTAGATTCACTTTCTTTTCCATTGTTATAGATTGTTTCTATTGTTGTTGTTTCGGTTCTTGTCCCTGAATCATAGAATATATCTGTTAATTCTTTCTCTTCTATTTTTTTTGATAGTTTTATATCATTGCTTTCTGGGTCTTTAGCATAAAATTCATGTGTCTTATTATTTACCACATAACCTTCTGATGTATAATCCCTTTCTTCTATTAATCTTCCTTGTAAATTCCCAGATGTATATATTTCAAATATTTCTGAATTACCTTCTACCTTGTTTATCATATATTGATTATCTGAAATTTTATAACAAGTTAATTTTGGCGATTTTACGCTTATTTCATACCATACTGTATCTTTATTCATCATCTTAAAACTGCCTGAATTTGGATTAAAAACCATTCGTGTAAAACCAAGCGAATCTTTTAATACCAGAGAATCATTTTTTATTATTGACGGGAGTGAACCGGTAATCGTTTCAGCCTTCTTAGCATATAAGGCATAAGGAACGCTTAATAACTGGCTTGTTCCTAAGTTTAAATAATTCGTTCCTCCTGTGATATCTATCTCGCTCTTTATAAAATAAATATCCGATCCCCAGTTTATTTCTGATAATATGCCTTTTTTCTCAGCTCCATTACCTATTTCTATATTTAACAAACCGTATTGATTACTTGTAACACTATGTGTTTCCGTGTAGACTTCTTGTCCGGAAATGTTTCCTTTTAATAAAGTAATTCTTAATTTTACTTTTTGTTCTTTTATGAGATTGCCGTTAACATCTCTTGCCACTGCCTGATATTTAAAATATTCAGGAGCTTGTCCGAATAATTTTGTTACTGATATCATTATCAGCAATACATTAAAATAAAATACAAATTTTTTCATAAAGTATAAATTTAATTCGCCTACTTCTTTTATTACTGCTTTTCGGCACGCGCAGCTTTTAAAGTGCATTTATTGGGACTATAAAATTATAGTGTTTTGCAAAATTAATAAAATTTTTAAAATATTTAATTAAAATATTAAATCTGGTTATTTCACAAATTATAAAAAGCGAAGCGATTTCATAAACACTTTTGAAATTATATAATATTGCTTATAATTTATTGTGGTGTCTTAAAATATCTCCTCCACATCTCTTTTTAACCGCTTTAGCGGTTTTAAATTTTTCTTATGAATTATTTAGATTAATAATTTCATTCTTCTTTACCTATGTTTTTTTAAGATGAGATGAAGTCATTCTCAAGTTTTTAAATATTTATTTCAACATATAATCCCTTTTTTGTTGTTTCGATTATCACACAATAAAAATAATATTTTTAACAAAATTTATATTGACTTGTATTTATTTTTAATAATTTAAAAAATATTTCAATTTTGTGTATTAATATTTTTATTACTTTTGTAGTATAAATTTTTTAATTATGGAAACGATAAAAAATTATTTAAACAGCCTATTGTTATTGATTGTAATGCTTTTATCTATTTCTTTTAACTCATGCAAAAAAGATAAAGATGATAATGACAATAATAATGTAACTCCTCCGCCTGCAACAAGTGAAACTGTCCTTGCTTCAGCCGAAGCCACTATTGGCAGTAAAGGCGGTACTCTTAACTTGTCTGACAACTCTAATATTGTAATCCCTGCTAATGCATTAAATGCCGATACCAAAATCAAATTATCTAAAATTGGTAAAGAGAAAAATTTCGGCGATTATAACAAGTATTCTTATGATATTACCGGACTGCCTGAGGGAACTGTCGTTACTTTTAATTTTGCCTGCCCTAAAGATAAGGACCCTGCTTTAGTGGGCGTTTTAAACTATGACCCCGATGCAGGAATACCTAACGGCATTATGCCCCCCTTTAGCTATGATGCTGATAAGGGAATTATAAAGGTTGAAAATTATACTTTGCAGAAAAAATTATCCGGTTGCAAATATAGAAGATGGATAGTAGAATGGGGCGATAAACCTAAGCCGGGTGAACTTGAAATACTTATTCCTATGCCCTATTACGAACAGATTCTTGGTAGTTGCTGGGCTGCTGATGCTACTATGCTTGCTAAATCATACACTCCATACTTTAACAGAGAAAAAGAAATGGAAATTAAAGATTTCCTTAAAGCTATGAATATAGAAACTGATGCTGGTATTAAATGGCAACCCTTTCTTAAACAATTTCCTTATGCATTTAATACTGTTTCTGGGGGCGCTGGCGCTACTGCTAAAACTTTTATTATTATGGATAATGCGGTTTGCGAAATTGTTACACAATTAGCTCAGGGAAAACCGTCTATACTGCAAATGCTTAATAAAGGACATGCTGTCCTTGTTGTTGGTTATAAAGTTAATTTAGATAAAGAATGCAAGGACTGGGAATTGATACTGCATGACAGCCAGGGAATAAATCCTCCAAATTCCAAGGAAGGCACTATGTACACAAACCGTAAATGGAGCTGGATTTTAGATGGGATTACTACTCTTGACTGGTTATCCGTTTTATATTCAGATAATCCGCCTCACCCCGACAGAACTTTGCAAACTGTTAGTTTACCCTCTATTGAAGGCTCTCATAATTTACAATTTGAATATCTTACTGATAAAGGTTCAAAAGGTACTGTTAATCTTTTTTGGGATTATAAAGCTAAAGACGGTTATAGCTGGGTTAAGCCTAATAAAGATCCTTTTACTTATTTACCCGCTTCAACTAATAAGCTAATTATGAAGCTTCAACTTTATAATGCAAATCTTGACAAGCAGATAGCATGCAATTTTAATGTTAAAATTACTGATACAAAAGTTAATAAAATAACTTATGACAATACTTTCCCTGTTACATTACCCAATGACAGAACTCCATATTTATTTAACCTTTCTCTTGATACAGCTCAATGGATTAGCAGTAAATATACAATGGACCAACCTGTGCCTTATAAATTGGAAACTAAACTTTCTTTTCCTGGCTCTAATACTTATCTTGACGGATGGGCACTTAATTTTACTCTTGACTGGAAAAAACCTGAAAAATATATTACTTCTTATACTTTTCCTACATATACACTTACTTTTACTGAATTCGGTATAGATAAATGTTCTGTTGATGTTGATGCTTCTGTCAGCGGAGGCAAATTCAGGTTTAAACCCTACTCGTCTGGAATTACTATCCCTGAAGTAACAGGCAGCCCTGTTACTTATAATTTTAATATTAAAATATCCAACATTAAGAAATTACCAGGTGCAGAATGCGATGGCGATGATATGGTCGTTTATTCTGCTTTTGCTTCTTTTATTCCTAATCCTGGAAGTGGGCTGACTCTCTCAGGTAATGAGTGGAATATACCTCTTACTATTGATAAAAATAATAAAGAAATCAGCTTTAAAACTTATATGAATATCAACACTAAAAGTGATGGCACCGGATGTTTTTATATCTTTAATCCTGTTTTTAGCTCAGGCATTAATATTGATAATTAAATCCCATTATTCATATTTAGGTTCCATTACCTTTCCCATAAAGAGCATTGCATTTGTATTCTTTTCTTTGATTACAAAAAGGAAAGGGCGGTCGGCTATGAAATAATTATCCAAAGTTGAGGTTGTATTTACTACTATTACTGTTACCGCTGCTGCTTCGGTGCCTTCTTCATCAACGTCTATATAAGTCTTATGCAATACTTTGGATATAAATAAATCCGCATCTGGATTAATTTTGCTAAAATCGGCATTATTGTCAAAAGCTATGCCCATACCCATTTTTATCAATACTTCATTTAATTTTTTCTCATACTTAAATTTGAATTTAGGCAGTACTACTATCATCTTTTCAATAGGAGTCAGGTTATTACACCATTTTGTCCAGTTCTCATTTGTCAGTTGTGATATTATATCTTCAACAGTATAGTCTTCTGTAGGCACCAACACCAGCATTGAATATTGCCCCTTACCATAAGGTAATTCTACAGCTCTGAAAATTTTATCATTATAAACCATAAAATCAGCCTTCTGCTCCATCATATCAACGTTTTTAACTGTTTTATCAGCCAGGTGAAAAGGATAAGGCTTGGTGTTCTTCTTTTCAAACTGATATTTCCATATTC
Source organism: Bacteroidales bacterium (assembly GCA_017998135.1). Lineage (GTDB taxonomy): Bacteria > Bacteroidota > Bacteroidia > Bacteroidales > JAGODS01 > JAGODS01. The sequence goes on along the minus strand of JAGODS010000002.1, from coordinate 20,742 downwards.
CTTTAAAATATATTGCATTTATTAAAAACATTATGTTTTCAGCAGTTATTTCGTCTATTATTTTATTTATCTTATTATTGGTCTTTGAGGCAACCCAGTTGTTTATTATATTTACAGATGACGGATTGTTAAAATCAAGTGCTGTTACCTCAGCATTATAATATGTTTTATTGGTATTTATAAACTCCTGCAAAACAGGAAAATCATCCCTGTACCAGATTGAATTGGCTATACCAAACAATACCTTAGGGTCTAAAGATTGTAATTTAGATATTAATCCTTTATACGAATTATTTATCTCTTCCCTTGTCATTCCTTCAAGTAACAATGCTTTTTCCATTGCTGTTTTGGTATCGGTATCCGCACCGTTATATATCATAGCTAATACAAGCGCAACGCTTAATGGCGATACCATTATATTCTTACCTGCCTCTTCTTTACTGTTTAATTCTTTGAAAAATTCTATTCCGAAGTGATTGTCGCTCTCTGCAAGTTTTTTCTCCTTTGCAGTAAAATTGACATTAATAGGGTCGGGAAGATTATTTTCTCCATTTTCTTTCTTTTGGCAGGATACACTCATAAAGCCTAATAATATCAGGCAAATAACAGTATTTTTCATATATTTTTCATTTATTTTTATAAAGTAAAACTATTTAATTTTTATAATATAGACAACAAAAAATACAAAAAGGTTGCATTTGTATTTTATTTTAAGCTATTCGTCAAACCAAAAATTTAGATGCAAGAGGTCAGGAAAAGCAGACCAGCTTGAGTTGCTGCCATTTGTTTGCTTTTTCCCTCCTATATGTAAGCGTAAATAAAATTCCAGATTATTTTTTGTTACTTTTATCGGAACTTCTATAATAGAACTATTTTCAAGCGGATAACTTATATAGTCCAATATATATTCTGTTTTTGTTACTATGGGGTCATAGCCTTTAAAATTTGGGTTGATCAATGTATCAAGTGTTATATTATCATAATTAATAGTAACATTAAAATTATATTCCATTACTCCATTTGGAAATTTAGGAACATAAATTCTTAAATCATTAGGTCCAAATATTTCTTTTGTTCTGAATTTATCTCCGTTAATAAAAAACTGTAAATTCGCTTTTATTGATTTATCAAAGTTTATTGGACAATTATCTAATTCTTTTGATTGAAAAGATGTAATATATTTATCAACTTTAGAGCCTTTAACTGTAAAATCAAGATTAAAGCCGTCAAGATAGAGAGAATTGGCCGGGTCTGTCAGTTTTATTTCTATGTTATAATCTATTTTGGTAGTATCACCGAAATTTTTGAGCCATAAATTAGTATCCAGCGATAGTTCATACATCTTTTTATTTTTGTCTGTTAACAGTGTCAATGGAATTATTTTATCATAAGTTGTTTTATCTTTCTTTTTATTATGAATTGTTATCTGAAGATTTACATTTTTAGGTTTTTCAAGGTCGGCATTGTATAGTTGTAAATTAAGGGTTAATTTATTTAATGTTGATGGGATAACCTCATATTCGGTTCCTGTCTGGGTCGCCCATTTATATCCGGTCTTTTTATCTTTATCAAATTGTAAATAAATCAATGTCCATTTGGAATTTATTAAAGCATTAAACGATATTTCAGATTGATGTGGATAACTTGGTAGTAAAACTGTTTGAAGACTGCGCTCATTGTGTACTGGTGCATCCGGATACATTATTAGAAACCAATCTAATTTGTATGCATCTTTAAACAACCATTCGCCGGTTCTTACTGAATACATACCCCCGTCTTTGGCAGTTTGAGGTATTGTTCCTTTGGGGTCGTGAAGGACAAATTCATATTCGTCAACACTCGTTGCATTTGCAGGTATTCTGTAACCTACTGCCAATACTCCGTGTCTGTAATTCGGTAAATATAATACTATAGGTTTATTTTCCTTAAGTCGTTTTACGAGTTCTTTAATATAATTTCTTTTATTCCAGAAAGTCATTGTTGTTGCTCCGGCTCCTTTAGTTAAACTATGATATACATAAGGCAGAACTTTCATAAAAGTAAAAGTACCAAGCCCGTCGTTTAAGTCAATTTTAAGATCTTTCATAAAGTCTTTAATACTTATTTCTGTTTTACGGTCAGAATATGGAATATATGCTTTAGCTTGCATCAATGTTGCCGCTGCCCAACAGGTGCCTCCTATCTGTTCATAATAAGGCATAGGTATTAATTTTTCTTCGCCCGGGTTTGCATTTATTTCTGGTGTATCCCATTCAACTATCCAACGCCGGTAACTCGGCTCTTCCCCTTTATTTTTCTTTTCAAATATAAAATCACTAACTGTGATTTTACCTTCTGAAGCAGTATATTGATTAGTAATTGACGAACCTGACAGGTCGGTTGGATTATAGGCAAAAACCCCTACATAATCCGCTAACAAGTCTTTGGGAACTAAAAAAGTTAAAGTCGCTTTTGCGCCTTTGGGTATGCCTGTTATCTCGTAGCAATTACGATTCTCCTTTGCAAAAATTTGTTCATTACCTATCTTTTTTATTACAATTTTTGCATCGGCATTTAATTCGCCTGCTGCAATAATTACGCTTGTGCTGTCATCAAGTATTACTTTACCACCGCCAGAACCTATAATACCTTCCTTACTTGAAATAATTTTTTCCTTATCTGTAGGCACTGGTGCCGGCTTGTTATCTGAGTTGTTGTCATCCTTATCCTTTTTACAAGCAAATAATGATACTACTATTACAAAAATAGCTATTATTCGGGTAAAATAATATTGTTGTTTCATAATTAGATATGTTTTTTATAAATTTAAAAAATAAAAAATGTTAAATTTTCCTGTTAATTAAGCGCATCTCTAAAACTAAGTCAGGCGAAACGTCCTTGCTTCGTCTATCTCTTCACAAACCTGATTTCAAGAGAGGTTGAGGTTATATTTTTATAGTTTTTTTAATGCCACTTATATTTTCAATTAGCAAAATTAATAATATTTTTGCAACTGCAATACTATATATAATAATTCCTTCAATTACCCTGAACAAAGCATATTATACCTGCTTTATTTTGTTTAATAATGAAGCATATTATCAATATTTTGCATTATTTTTGATTAATTATGATTTATCCAAAAAATTTAGAAAAAAAGATTGATTTCGACAAAATTAGAGATATAATTATTGATAATTGTTTTGGAGATTTAGGTAAGAAAAAAGCTAAAAATATCTCCTTTTCTTCTGATTTTAATTTTATACAAGATGAGCTTAATCTGGTTGATGAGATAAAACAGCTAATTTCAATCAAACACCTGCCTTTATCCGAATACTTTGATATAACCGGAGAAATTAAAAGAATTTCTACAAAAGGAACCTTTATTGATACTGATAATCTTCATAAATTATGTTTAAGTCTTAATATACTCATTGAAACATTTAATTTTATCAGTGAAGCTAAAGAATATCAAAGTATTCAAACTCTTATTAAAACAAAGGGTTGCGAAAAATTAATTCTCGGTAAAATAAATAATATTATTGATGAAAAAGGAAGAATCAAAGACAATGCCTCATCTGAACTGAAAAAAATAAGATTAACTATTATCAGTAAAAGACATTCCCTGGAAAAAAGAGTTAATTATTATCTTAATTTAACTAAAAAAGAAGGTTGGTCCAATGCCGACGATTTGCCCACTATCAGAAACGGAAGGGCTGTAATACCTGTTAATAGCTCTAATAAAAAGAAATTAAAAGGTATTGTTCAGGATGAATCCGCAAGTGGTAATACTGTTTTTCTTGAACCTGACGAAATTGTTGAAATTAATAATGAAATTAAAGAATTAGAATATGCCGAGAAACGCGAAATTCAAAAAATTCTATTAGAATTAACCGATTTTATTCGGCCTTATTGTAATGATATTGTCGAAGCCTTTAATCAACTTGGTAATATTGACTTTATTCATAGTAAAGCCAGATTTGCAATTAAAACCAATTCGATTAAACCCCTTTTAACTGATGAAAGCATTATTAACTGGCAGGCGGCAAGGCATCCTTACTTAGAATTATCGCTTAATAAGCAGGATAAAAAAATAATTGCTAATGATTTTCGGTTAAATTCTACTGACAGGATCTTAGTAATTTCAGGACCTAATGCAGGTGGTAAATCAGTATGTATTAAAACTGTTGCTTTAATTCAATATATGCTACAATGCGGATTTCTTATTCCTGTTTCCGAAAACTCATACCATACAGGTATTTTTAACAACTTATTTCTTGAAATAGGTGATGAACAGTCTATTGAAAATGATTTAAGCACATATAGCTCTCATTTATTAAGTATTAAACATTTTATTAATTATTCCGACAACCGCACTCTTTTATTTATTGATGAATTTGGTTCCGGAACCGAACCCTCATTAGGCGCTGCTATTGCTGAAGCTGCACTGGAAGAACTTAAAGAAAGAGGGGCTTTGGGTATTGTAACTACTCATTATACTAACCTTAAACTTCTTGCAGGTAAAAAAAACGGTATCCTAAACGGTGCTATGAGTTTTGATAAAGAAAAACTCATACCGACTTATTTTTTAAAAACCGGAACACCGGGCAGTTCTTACGCTTTCCAGATTGCCCGTAAAATTGGTTTTCAAAAAAGCATTCTTAAAAATGCTGAGAAAAAACTTAATATTAAACATATAGATTTCGAAAAACAATTAGACGACCTATCGCTTAGAAAAAAAGAATACGATTTAAAGAAAAACCAGGTGGAAGCTGCTGACGAAATACTGGCTGAAGTTATAAAAAAATACACTAAATTATACAACGATCTTCAAAAATCTTCTAAAACAATTATTGAAGATGCAAAAAAAACTGCCTCCCAAATTATTGCCGATTCTAATAAAATTATTGAACATACTGTCAAAGAAATAAAGGAAACACAGGCTGATAAAGAAAATACTAAAAGCCTCAGAGAGAAAATTAAAAATTTTGAAAAACAAATTAAAGATATTAAAGACCCTATTGCTATTAATAAAAGCATTAAGCAAACAATACAGTTTAAAATAAATCAGGAAAATATTATTCCAATATTTAAAAAAGGGGATAAAGTAATTATGAAAGGACAAACACAAGTAGGTAAAATTTTAGATATTTATGAAACTTTTGCAATAGTAGCTTTTGATAAATACAAAATCAAATTGCCTGTAAGTGAATTGGATAAAACAGAAAAAAAAGAGAAAATTGTTACAGAAAAAAAATCTTTTTCTACTAATGATATTAATGAAAAAACAAAAAACTTTCATTATTCTATTGATTTAAGAGGCAAAAGAGCTGATGAAGCGCTGATAATAGTTCAAAAACATATTGACGATGCATTACTTATTAATATAAAAGAAATTAAAATATTACATGGCAAAGGAAGCGGCATACTACGACAGGTCATCAGAGATTATCTTAAAAAACTTAGCTATGTAAAAAGTTTTAATGATGAAGAGCCCGAAAAAGGCGGAGACGGTATAACACTCGTTACTTTTATATAATTTATTTTTTCTGCGATTCGATTTGTAAAATTTCTGTACACTAAAGAAACATTTTATACATTTTTTGTTTCCAATTTGAAAAATTAATGCTGACCCATGACCTACTTTTTATTCTTAAATTTTATACCTGTTTAAGCAAATTCATAAAATTTAATCGGATAACAATGATTTTTTTAATTCTTAGCGTCTTAGCCGTTAAATATTTTTAGTTATCATAAACCCCTTTATTTTTTTCTTAGTAATCCCACTCATTTTAAAATTATTATATATATTAAAAAATTGTTAAAAATTTTAATAGAATAACCTGTTTCAAAAAATTTATTATTTTTGCTCTCAGTTATGAAAAATTATGCTTGTTACAAATTTAATATATTACAATTCCGTCAGACCCTCTGAAACCCTTGATTACGTTGAAAGAGTATCCTCTAAATGTTTCACATTTTTCAAATGTGAAACATTTAATCCTGTCTATCCTACCGTGAATGCGTCCCCGGTTCAGTTTAGCCTTCAATATTTAATCCCTGAACACAAACAATATACCAGTGTAAAGCTACACATGCTAAAAAGGGTTGATTCAAAACTACAAAAGTCATTATCAAAATATACCAAAGATAAAAAACCAATTCTCCCCCTCTCCTTAAATAAGGAGAGGGCTGGGGTGAGGTTGAAAATAAACAGCGGATGCCGAAAAGCTTATTGAATAGAGTAGGTGAAAATTAATTAATTATTTTATTATGAAATCTAAATTCTGTATTATTTCTATTTTTCTTACAATCTTTTTATTTAGTTCTTTTGCTCAAAACAAATCATTTAATATAAATAATGAAACCTATAAAACTACAGGCTATCCTAAAGTTGAGAGAAGTACTACTGTAAAAAAAGAATTTTTAAAAAGTAAAGGCTTTGACAAAGTTCCTGAAGGCTATCAGGTAGATCATATAATCCCTTTATCTCAGGGAGGAAAGGATGAACTTCAAAATATGCAATTAATCCCAACGGAACTTCACAAAACAAAAACTGCTAATGAAAGAAAATATAATTCTACGAAAACAATTAATTCATATCCTACATATAACAGCAATTCAACATATAACAATTCTAATTTTTTCTCATCTCCTTCTTATAATAATAATTCTGGCAGAACCATACATACAGGTGCCAGAGGAGGTCAATACTATATCAATAGTAATGGAAATAAAACATATATAAAGAAATAAAAGTAAAAAACAAACTATACAATTTTAATTATTAATTATTACAAAATATATGGAAAACATTATTAAATATGTATCTTTAATTAACTATTAATAAATTTAAATAATTCTATATTATGATAAGAGACAATTCTGCATTTTCAGTAAATGTTTTAAACAACAATAATAGAGCTATTATTGTGTTTTACATTTTTTTGGTTAAAATTTCATATTCTTTACCAATATACTTTCTTAGTTTTTCAAAAGAGAATTACTTCTGGCTTCATGGTTTAAAAACAATATACAGTATAGAATATTGGCTTGAAACAATACATTTTTTTTTATTGATTTTTTGTGTAATTTTTTTTATAAGATGGTTTTTTACTGCATATTATAATTTATCTGTTTTAAATAAGCTAAAATCAAAAACAAATCCTGATATTGCAATATATAGCTGGTTTATTCCTTTTTATAATATATATAAACCTTTTTTAATTATGAAAGAAATCTGGTATAAAACACAGGAATTAGTTATAGAAGAACCTGCAAACACTAACAATATTAAATCTGCAAATATAATTATTATATGGTGGATTTTATTTTGGCTTAATTATTTTAATTTATCAATTAGTAGTAATATTAGAGAACACTTTAAATATTCTTTTTTATTTATTTTATATGCTTGCATTATTAATTTATCTACTTTAATTGTAACTTTAATAATGATTTATAAAACAAAGAATATTGAAAAAAAATTATACCATAAATACATTGAGAATTTAAATGAATTACCCAAAAATGAATAATAACAGCGACAGCCGAAAAAATGATTTAATAGAATAAGATAAATTTTAATGACATTTATTTTAAAGAAGTTTAATATTTTAATTTAAGTGTTTTATTATTTTTTTTAAATTTTACTTTTAACAATAATCACAATAATTTATGTATTGTTATAACTGCGGAAAAGAAATATCAGAAAATTCACGTTTTTGTAAATATTGCGGTATAAAGCAATCTGAAGTTTTATGCGACAGTGAAGAAATAAAAAAAAAATATGAATTTAACAAAGATGTTTTTTTATCAAAAGCTGAAGCCATATTAGGTTTTAAAATTAGTAACCTAATAATCGGAATTTATTTATTATGGGTATTAATTCACTTAGTATTATTATTTATTGGTTGGAATAGCTATAGTGGAGTTTATAAATTTTGGCCTTTTGCAAAGGATTCAGAACTTAATAGTTACGATTTAACAGAATTTTTTTTCTTTATCTTTATTCCGATTTTTATTTTAATAATTGTCAATTTACTAAAATCAAAAAAAAATGATTTAACTCATAATAATAAAAAACAAACTTTATCCAATAAGGGAAAGAAGATAAATGAAGAAAGAAAATTATTTAATGATTATGAACATAGAGAAGATAAATACTTGTTTGTTTTAGGAATAATTATGTTAATTATTTCAATTATTGTTGTTATTTTGTTTGTAAATTTATATGAGCCGTATTATTCAAAAAATTTATGGGATCCATATTATTTAAAAAATGAATCAAGTATATGGATAGAATACTATTGTTTTGGTTTAAGTTTGGCTTTTAGAATAGGAATCTCAATTTGGATATATAATATTAGTAAAAGATTAAATATAAATTCTTTTTTATTCATCATATTGTCATTATTATTGCCTTCTTTAACAATGATTATCACTGGATATATTAATAATAAAGTAGAAAAACATTGATCAGATTAAATAATTGAACATCATTATCATAATATTATTTTACAAAGTATTAATATTCATATTTTAATAACTGCACTGTATTCTCATTTAAAATGATTACTAATATATTTTATTGTTTGCAACAATTTCATTTATGCAATATTTCATGACTTTGGTAATTAATAATTTGAATTTTACTATCTAAAAACAATCAAACCTCACCCCGATTCTATCCTTATCTAAGGAGTTTGTCTATGCACATAAGTATTTGATAAAAAGGATAAACAGATTATTATTTATTGATATAAATTATTTCACCCTTACAGGGCTGTGTGTTATGTGATTATCATTTCACAGGGCGTTGCCCTGTGCTAATATATTTTGCCCTTACAGGTCTGAGTGTTATATGATTCTCTTTCCCATTAGGTTTCAGTAATATTTTGTTTATAGTTTACTGGGTTATAAATTAACCAGATTAGACTGATTATAAGTTTTAACTCCTTTTCAAATTAATTCTTTCATTGGTTCCCAGAGAAGTTTATCAAAATTAACGACCTTGTCTTTAAATACTTTCACACCTTCATTTTCTAACAATTCCTGCATAACGTTCACACCGCCAAAGTGAAACTTTCCTGTCAGCAAACCGTTACGATTGACTACCCTATGAGCTGGAACATCTGGGAGGCTATGCGCCTTATTCATAGCCCAGCCAACCATACGAGCCGAACCCTTTGCCCCGAGATACTCGGCTATCGCTCCATAGGTAGTTACCCGCCCATAAGGCACAAGCTTTGTTACTTCATAAACCTGCTCAAAAAATGAATATTTTTCACTGTCTTTCATAAATTTACTTTTTATTTATTGGCACATAGGCACATTTGTAAAATATCACCTCTACCCTACCTTTTTTATATTTATAAATAACTTGTTTTGCAGTATTTAAATATCGTCTCTCTGCATCTGTGAAATTATTACTAACATTAGTATAGAATATATATTTAACAGAATCAATAGGATGCTCAGCTAAATCTGCAAAACAAAAATTCCTGTTATCAAGGTAAGCATATTTATAATTTTGCTGAAAAGGATATTTACTTCCTACCTCTTCAGGTTTGATATTATGCGCTTTTAAAATAGAATCAATATCTCTATACACAGGGAAAAAATCTATACACTTAAGAGACGAATCCCAGCCATTCCCGAAACGCTCAGGATAATACAAATTATTACCAGTATAAAGAACTAGTATAACACCTGCATAAATTATCGTCTTTAAATAAAGTTTACTGATTAATTCAATAATATAAACCGAAAAAACGACAAGAATAATAAATAAAGGTAAAAAATGCCTGTGCGCTACAGGATAACTATGCCAACCAAATAATAATATATATATAAGAACTGGAGTAATTATTATTAAAGCTATTAACTTCATTTCATTAGTCCATCTTTTATTCCTTTTATATAATGTAATAAATCCTGTTATTATAATTATTATCAAAATAATTCTTCCGAAATCTGCTATTTTCCAAATAACATAAAAAATGTTTCTGAAAAATCTTTCAATATTAGGGATAAAAAACAATTTCTTGTTAAAAGCAGAGATAATATACCAGCCTGTTTCAATCTTATGAAAGTATAACCATATTAGCAATACTATAAACGAAAGCAGATAAGGTAAAAATTTACTTAACGAAAAGCTATTTTTTTGTATAAATTTATTATATAAAATATCAATAACAAATAAAGAACATACAAAATACAAACCTCTTAAATTAATTAATCCAATAAATAAAACCGCTATTGCAAGTAAAGTTCGTTTATTATTGAGTATTGAATTAAGACTAAGTAAAAACAAAAAAGCAAAAGCCAAATCAAAACCTGCAAGCAAAACCTGGGTACTGAAAGTCGGCTCTGCAATTAATATTAGCAGAGACAAAATCAAAAGCTTGTCAGAACCTTTGAAAAAGCTGACTAATTTATTAATTTCACATATAATACCTGCAATAAAAGGTAAAGCTGCCAGGTGAGCTACAAGAAGAGACTTACCGAAAAACGACCATAAGAGGGCAAGATATAATGAATATAGGGGTGGATTGCCATTATCGGCTTCGGCTGGCAGATATAATGATGATAAAGAAAAATTATTATCATAAATATTACAAGCTAAATGACTGTAAAAAGTCATATCCCAAAACATTGGCAAAGAACACGTCCCAATAATTACTATTAGAGCGAATAAAAAAAAACTAAAAAAAATAATAAGTTTTTTATGCATATTAGTCAACAGAGAATTTAAATTGTCTAATTAGCAGATTAGCAAATTAGCAAATTAGCAAATTAGCAGATTAACACATTGGCACATCGGCACATTCCCTCTCCTGTTCTTAGGAGAGGGTTAGGGTGAGGTTACATCAGCACATTTTCAAATTTCTCTTTCTAATTTAACTGTAAAATGCCTCATTATAGGAGCTTCCCATTTTATTCTAAACCCTTTGGTTATTTCTTTTCTTCGATTATAGACATTAGCAAGTGCGATAGCGACATAATGAATATGATTATCCGTATATACCCTGCGGGGTATAGCGAGACGCAAAAACTCATTAGTTGGGTAACGATTCTCCCTTGTAACAGGGTCTCTGTCTATCATCAACCCGCCTATTTCAACGCCTCTAACTCCGCCTTCAAGGTAAAGCTCAATAGCAAGAGTCTGTGCCCTGAACTGCTCCCTCGGAATATGACTAAAAAATCTATCTGCATCAACAAAGATAGCATGCCCGCCAAAAGGCTCCTGCATAGGTACTCCAAAATCCTTCAATTCCTGTCCTAATTTAGCCACTTGTTTTATTCTTGTCTCAAGATAATCAAACTCCGTTCCCTCCCTTAATCCCTGAGCTATTGCATTAAGGTCCCTGCCAGCCAGTCCGCCATAAGTCAGATAACCCTCGAAAATTATATTATTTACTCCGGCACGTTTATATATATCCTCGTCCCTGAAAGCAATAAAACCTCCAATATTTACTATTGCATCCTTTTTGGCACTCATTGTGATTAAATCCACTTCAGCATACATCTCACGAACAATTTCGCGTATAGTTTTATTTTTATAGGCTTCCTCCCTTGTCTTAATAAAATAAGCATTCTCAGCAAAGCGCGCCGAATCAAACAAAACTTTCACTCCATATTTTTTCGCCAGCGCCGACACATCTTTAATATTCTGTAATGAAACGGGCTGACCGCCACAGGTATTACAGGTTACGGTTATAAGTATAAAAGGTATTTTATCAGCAGGATTGGACTTTAAAACTGCTTCTAATTTATTCAAATCGATATTACCTTTAAAAGGGTGATAGATTGTCGTATCAAAAGCTTCATCAATAGTGCAATCAACTGCTATTGCTTTTCTGTATTCTATATGTCCTTTGGTAGTATCAAAATGCGAATTGCCCGGCACCAGGTCTCCAGCTTTCATCAATGTAGAAAACAATACATTCTCAGCAGCCCTGCCTTGATGTGTAGGCAATACATAATCAAAGCCGAATATATCCTTAATAGCTTCTTTAAGTTTGAAAAAAGAATTAGCGCCAGCATAACTTTCGTCGCCGAGCATAATCTCAGACCACTGTTTATCGCTCATAGCTCCTGTGCCCGAGTCTGTCAACAAATCAATAAAGACCTGCTCGCTACGCAAACAAAACAAGCTATAGCCTGCTTCTTTCATCCATTGTTCACGTTCTGTCCGGCTACTTCTTCTAATAGCCTCAACCATTTTTATTTTATAAGATTCTGTAAAAGGTAAATTCATTATTATAAATATTTAACTATTTTAAATCGGCAAAAATATATTATTTTGCATTCTAATAATTATAATTTTAAATATATGAAATGCAACATAGGAAAAACTGATAAAATAATCAGATGGATTATTGGTATTGTAATAATTGCCTTAGGTCTTTATTTTAGAAGCTGGTGGGGCTTAATCGGATTAATCCCGATTTTAACTGCCATATTTGGCTTTTGCGGTTTATACACCCTACTCAAAATAAACACTATCTGCGAAAAAAAATAAACTTAGCTGTTTTAACAGATAATATAATAGCCTATTCACAAATTTATAGTTTATTATAATATGTTCATAAAATAACTTCACTTTGTTGAAAATAAGCAAAATATTGAACACACAATAATTTCAAATTCTGAAAACATTTTGGAATTTATTGAATTAAATTATGTAATTCGGTTTAAAAAAAATCCCCGAAACAAAATTTCCGGGGATTTTTATTATCAATAAGTTGGAGAAAAATTAATATTTATCAGAAAACAGTAATTTTGTTAACTATAATATTATTACCTGAAACGATTTTAACAACATAATTTCCTTTCTCCAAAACCTTGCTTATGTAATCAGTATTATTTATTTTCTGAGATTCAACTTCCTGTCCTATAATATTATAAATAAATAATTCATATTTATCATTATTTAAATTTATAATATTTATCCTGTTTTCGGAAGAATAAATTTTGATATTATCCTTGATTTTTGATTCTATATTATTAAAATCTTTATTAAAATGCAGAACAAATTGTTTAGGTTCATTAATGTTATAGAGGAATTTATATTCGGTCTGCGAATTAAGTTTAATAAACTTATGTGCACTTAAATCCTCAAGATATATTGAATTGAAAAAGTCAAAATTAAGAAAATCCTTAACCTTTAAGATATAATAACCATAAATATCAGTAGTAAAATTAAGTTGTACGATTGGATTATAGTTTATTTCATTAAGGCTATTAATAGATAATTTCTGATTATCTCCTGATAATGTAAATAAATTACAAGCAGTAAGATTAGAATTAAACAATTTAACTGCATCAAAATTTGAGTCAAAATTATCAGAAGCCTGTTTATCAAAATAAACAACTGTATTATCTGATATTAGCTCATTATCAACTCCTTTAACAGAAAGTCTTAATAAAGGTTTTTGAATATCTTGTTTCTTGTAAAATGGTGTATTAAGATGTTCGGTTCTCACCCTGTTATCAAGTGCAAGAATTCCGTCTGCAGATGCTTTAATCCAAAAAGCCTGCATTGAAGGAATTATATTGCTTATAATACCGTCACAACTGACACCATTAATATAACTACAATAATTCCCGGTATATCTGTCAGAAGTTTTAAACATATAAATAGCATTATTAACATTAGTTTTAGTCCACCCATTTAAAGCATCCCAGTCAATAGGAGATGGATATGGGTTTCCAACAAGATTCCATCCGTCATCATCAGGATTTACAGAAGTTGTTTTTGTTACATTAATACTATATAAACCAGAAGCGGCAGTTCCTATAAGCTGAGCAGTAATTCCACTATTAATATTTAATGTATATCCTACTAAAAGATTTAAAAAGTCATTAGCTCCTGCCGGTGAAACCCATCCATTCATAATAGTTCCCGTTGAATGAATTTTTTCAGAAATATTTGTTTCATCATATCTCCAGATATTGCTGACAGGTCCATAAGTATAAGTTGAATAATCCTGTCCCCAAATAGGGGAACCATAACCATAAGCAGCAAGACTCCCTGCAGTAGCATTTGTAACGGGAGTAGATAAATAATGATAACCACTATTACCGGGAATATATCTTTGAACTGATATATTTCCAATAATATTACCTGTACCTGACCCTGATATTAAAGCTGTCTGAGCAGCAGTAGATAATAAAGTCAAATTATTATTCGTATTTAAAGTTCCCGAACTTAGAGTTAAAATACCCTTTAAATGTAAGTTACTTAAATTATAAACAACAGCATCAGCAGATGTAAGATTAACTGTGAGATTATTTAAATCGCGGATAGTTCCTAAATAATCAGGTATATAAGAATTAGCCGCATCGCCGGTAATAATAATATTTGAAGTATTATTAGTAGTTAAAACACCTTGATTAATAGATATCTTATTATACTGTAAAGTTTTATTTCCGACAAAAAGTGTACTTGCAGAAAGCTCAAGCTGATTAGTAATAATTATATTATCCGCTAAAGTTTTATTTCCACTACCACTAATAATTAAATTATGGTATCCTTTATCTGAACCAGGACCAACAGGATTAATAACTGTTTGAAAAGCTCCATTATATTCAATAGTATTATCGGTAGTAGTAAAATCTAATATACTACCACTACCTGCACTAAGTCCTCCTGATATTAATATATAAGCATCTGCCAGAGGCTGAAAATATGCATTATCGGCGATTGCCAAATTATTAAAATTAGTTGTTCCTGAAATTGAAACGATATTTTCAACTGAGACAGGGGCAAAAGTAACTGTTCTTGTTTCAGGATAAAAAGAACCTCTGTTAATCCAGGCGCCTGCATCACCTTTTATAGTTATATCAAAATTAGTAGTAGTAACAGAAGCTTGTTCTTCAATTTCCAATGAATTTATTATAGCAGGAAAATTTATTACATCTGAATTCTTAGTAGGATAAAATGGGGCGCCGGCAGGAATATATACATCATCCGTTTCTGAAGGCACGCCACCGTTCCAGTTACCGGGTAGAGCCCAATCTTCGCCATCTACTCCTAATCCTGTCCAAATTATTTTTGTAACATCAGAATAACTAAAACTAATTTGTTTATAATCTAAAGAAGAAGAAGGCGCAATACCTTGAATAGAACCTCCTGCCAGACTTAGCCAGTTATTATTAATATCATTGTTAGATTTACCGACTTCTGTAATATTATTCCAGTCAGGTGAGGGACCTATCGCACACCAAATAACCAGATTTGATTCAACAGGTTCGGCAACATCCAGTTCGCTGTCCAAATATCTTAAATTAATAATTGTTCTGTCATCACCTCCATCTTTTGCAAAACTATAATATCTTTTAACAGCCTGAGTTCTCCATTCAGGCGCCGATCCAATGGTAATCCTGCAACTTAGCCATCCCGGTTTAATACTACCTGGATAATTAACAAAAGTAATAGAGCTGAATTCGCTACCAAAAGTATAAGGTATATTTCCTAAAAAAGTATGTTGTCTTTTAACAATGCCCGTAACATCACCAATGCCAGTGGTTATGGCAGCTTCTCCCATATTGAGTGTATAGCTTGCCATTTCCAGTAAACCTTGATTAGAAGATGGGTTATTGTTATTAAGTCGCAAATCATTAGTAACAACAATATTACCTGTAGCAATAGCCCCTCCTGTACCGCTAACAACCAAAGTACTGAAAGTACCTCCCACTGCCTTTTGAGATATATTACCATAATATTCAATGATACCACCCCAGTTTTTTCCCGCTGGGATTGGATTTGCAGATGTATTGGCAGTTTCTATAATACCATTGTTTGATATTGTATTAAGTGAACCAAGCAATTGAAATGTTGTCATATCAAGAGTCCCATGATTAACTGTTGAAATATTATTATTTACAGTTAGATTACCACAGGCAGTATTTATTCCACTTGTATTATTAAGCATTAAATCATAATAAGTTCCTGATATTACATTCTGTCCACCAGTTAATATAGCATAAATAACCGACCCTGATAAAGCATTAATAAGACCTGCTCCGCAAACAACCGAACCATTTAAGGTTAAGTTATTACTAAGGTTAAGAATACCAGAGGGAGCAAAATTTCCATTTATAATTGTAGCTCCGCAAAAATGAGCAGGATTACTATTAATTTCTATGTTATTATAAGTTCCTTCTAAAATATTAATAGCAGAAACAGAATAATTAACGTTACCTGCAGATGCATTAATAATTTGACCGCAGGTTGTAGAACAATTAAAGTTAATATCATATTCAGTATTAATAGTTCCACCGCTTGCAGAATTAAAAGTATTATTAATAGTAATGTTACCTTCTAAAGTATTAACCCCAGAAGTACTACTAATTATTAAATTATTATAGGTTCCTGAAACAATACTTTGGGAACCGTTAACTGCGTCATACTGAATGGTGCCACCCCATATTTTACCTGATGGTATAGGTATAGAGCTAATAACGGATGGCACGGATGTTTTAATAATACCATTGTTGTTAAAAGTACCTCCACCTGATAATACATAAGCAGAACCCATATCTATAGTACCCCCTAAAGTTGTAATTAATTCATTATTAATATCAATATCTCCGCCTGCAATATTTATTCCGCTTGTATTAAGTAATTTAAGATTATTATAATAACCGCTAACCACAGTTTGTGAACCTGTAAGAGCAGTGTATTCAATAGTTCCATTCCATATTTTACCAACCGGCAAAGGAGTAGAAGAGGAAGCTGTAGTAACAGCGGTTTTAATCATTCCATTATTATTAAAAATACCTGAACCCGATAAAGTATTAGTAGCCATATCTAAAGTACCACCTGCCGTTATATATAAAGTTCCATTATTAATAATTAAATTACCATTTGCAGTATTATTTCCAATAGAATTATACAAAGTAAGATTATTAAAAGAACCTCCCGCAATTTCTTGTGAACCAGTAGCAACAGTATATTCAACTGTACCGCCCCAGGTTTTGCCTAAGGGCAGGGGAGCGGGACTTGTTGATGCAGTTTTTACAGTACCTGCATTTAAAACAGCTCCGTTAACGTAAAGAGTATAATCAGTCATATCCAGAACCCCCTCATTGTTGAAATCGCCTGTGCAATTTAGGTTTACAGCAGCAGTAACAATATTACTTGTATTAGAAACAGATAAATTATTAAGGTTGGGGGGGGTTGTTCCTCCTATAGTCTGAGCCTTTGTCCCATTAATAATAAGTGAACTGCCTGCTCCATTAAAACTGCCATTATTAATAAAATCGCCTTCAATAGTATGAGTTAAACTGCCTGCTGTAAAAGAAGCTCCATTGCCAATATTCAAATTTCCTTTAATATATAAGGCATTAACAGGCTCAACAATAGCGGTACCAGAAAGAGTCAAATCATTATTAATTAACAAATCAACAGCGGGCAAAGTTTTAGTACCTGTACCAGTAAGAATAAGATTATAAAAATTAGGAGCAGGATTATCTGGCAATATAACCGTCTGATCCTGTGTTCCATTATAAATGAAAGTATTTTCAAAAGTACCTGCATCCAGATTACCTGTTTTGGTTAAAGAACCTGCAATACTTATAGTTGAAAGATATTGCAACATCATAAATGTATTGGCAGAAATAGTTATATCATAAAAATTTGATGAGCCTGCTAAAGTAGCAGTTTCATTATTAACATCACGCGGAAAATCAAAAATCACAGAGCTGTTACCAGGATTAAAAGTACCATAATTATTCCAAGATCCTGTTCCTCCATTATTTTGTATTCCTCCTTTTATATATAATATACCATCAGCACCATTAACAGTAGCTCCACTTTCTATTGTAATTGATTTAACTGTTGCAACAGGACCGGATGGAAAAGTAGGTCCAAAAGCTGTTAAAGGGATAATAATATCATCATTTTCATTTGGAACTCTACCTGCAGTCCAGTTTGCAGGATTATTCCAGTTAGTTTCATCTCCAATATCTGCTCCTAACCATTTTATGCCGTCAAACATTTTACCTGCTATCATCCAGTACTTTGTGTTCCCTCCAATTACTTCACTTGTATTCAAATAATTTATCCCGTGCCCCGGAAGCGATATCCAATTATCTGTTAAACTTTGAGAAGCTTTACCATGCTTATGAGGTGTATTATCTGAAGTATAGGGTATATGATGATCCCATACTACAAGCTCAGTTTCATTGTTTCCATTTAATTCCGACTCGCTATAACCGAACTTAATTGAAAAGGTAGTAGGAGAAGTTCCTCCGTTTCGTATTACCTGAAATAATCTCGCTACTGCATCAATTTTATTTGAATGAATTCCTCTATCATTACCTTTAGTAATAACAAACATAATTTCAGAAGGCAAAGTACCCGAAGTATTATTATTAAACTTAATTGTAGTAATAGAATTTCCGAAAGTATATTCTTTATTATTTTCAAAATAAGAACGTTTAATCCTTCCCGTAACATCTCCTATTCCTGTAATTAAAGCATTAGCACCAAGATTAAGAATATAAGAATCCAGAATATCATGGGCTTGTGTTTTGGTAGTAATCAAATCAGATGGTTCAGTATAAATATTGGAATAGTCTCCGTAGTCCCTTGTCATTTCAAGCAATCCATTAGTTTCATTAGGATTATCAACAGGCAGATTAAGAATACCATTAACAGTAATATCACCATTGGCAGTAGCTCCACCTGGAGTGCTGACAGTAAGATTGTTATATAGTCCACTACTAAGAGTTTGAGGGGCAGCACTATTATAATTCACCAGACCGCCCCAGTTTTTTGCAGATGTGATAGGCGTAGCAGAAGTATTTTGTGTCAACAAAGTGCCTAAATGCTCTACATTATTAACATTAAGAGCAAAAGTAGCCATATCAAGAGTAGTATTTTGAGAAGTATTAAAAACACCTTCAACAATAATATTTGATAATGCAGTACAAGTATTATTATTATTGATTAAAGACAAATTATAAAAAGCAGAGCCTCCGCTATTGATATTCTGTATTTCAATACCATTAAAAGTTAAAGTACCATTATTATGAATAAAAGTTCCACTATTATTCCAGTTGCCAGCAATATTAATATTTGATAAAGATGCTGTTAAAGATCCTGTAATATTTATATTATAAAAAGAATTGATTGCTGTACCGCTAATAATTGTTGTTCCTGTAAAAATTACAGAGCTTTTGTCAGGATTAAAAGTGCCGTTATTAATCCAATTTCCTGAAACATTCAATGTTTTATCTGAAATAATTGTTAAAGAAGCGTCTGAATTTATATTAATATTCTTGCAAAATGCATTTTCTGACGATATAATAGGTTGATTTGTTGCTGATGCTCTAATAATAACATCAGTAGAAGCATCAGGAATGCCACCACACCAATTTTCGGAATTATTCCAGTCCGAACTAATTACCCCTGTCCAACTTCCATTTTGTAATACGGACAAAGTAAGATTTTGCGTAAAAGCCTTATAACAATTAGAAGTTGAGCTTGTTATAGTAATGCCCGTTATTAAAAGATTTTGCCCATCATTACTTATAGAAAGCGGAACTGTCGTAAAATTTGATATACCTGATGTATTTGAAATTAATCCTTCTATAGTCGGTTGAGGCACAGAATTAATGGAATAATTTAAAGAAAAAGTAGTATTAGGTAAGAGCCCTGTTAGATTTATTAAAGCACCGGTTCCTTCACATACAGGATTAGCTTGAGTTGCACCTGTAAGGGTGGGAAATGGATTAACCAATACATTAATTGTTTCGGAATTTGTATATATTGTTCCGTCATTATTAGAAGAAACGGTAAGAGTGGCAATATAATTACCAACTAAGGCTGACGATATATTTACGTTTTGAGACGTATATGTAGTTGTAACATCATTAGGTGCAATTACACTCCAGTAATAAGTTGGTGCAGTAACAACAGCACCCGAATAACCGCCAGTTAGATTTATTGTTGCACCGGAACAAATAGGAGAATTTGAAGATGGAATTGCATTAATTGTTCCACCAGGGTTTTCTCCTGTACCAGCAGTCATCAATTCGTCAAAAGTATAAATATCACCGGGAGCACCCTTACAGGCTGCAAACACTTTGTTTCCTATTCTAATTTCAGCATTATTACTACAATCTCCAACAAGCCCGCCTAAACCAACAAATAAAACACCATTTAAAGGTAAAATCAAACTTGCTTTATTCCTAAAATATATTGAACCGGAAGTTGTTTTAATAACAACATTCATTGTATTAAGTGAATAATTTGTAGTAGAGTTGCCCCCATTAAGATATAACTGCCCATTTGGACTATCAATAGTAAGAGTTCCCATAGGAAATGTTGTTAGACCTGTTGTTCCTATTGTAACTATATGTCCGGATTGTATTAAGACTTCTCCGGTACCGGTAAATTGTCCGGGATACCCTTGACCAGTAATTGGAGTTACCCATGAAGAACCATTATATCGTTGCCACGTAGCAAGAGTTGTCCAATTCCCCGAACCTGCTGAACGATAATCGCCTGTTACCTGTGATAAAATATTTGTTTTTATAAGAAAAATGAAAACAAAAATGAAAAATAAACCAAAATATCGGTTATTACACACGACTTTAAAAAATTTATAGAAATTCATAAAAATAAATTATTAATTGAATTTATACGTTAAAATAATTATGATAGTTTCATAAAAAAATATTATTATAAACATATCAAAATTATACAAATAAAAGTCTTAAAACCAAAATATATTTAAAATATTATGC
>JAGODS010000107.1 GCA_017998135.1 Bacteroidales bacterium | reverse complement strand
CTATCAACCAATTAGAAATGTGGCAGGCTGAAACCTTTGACCCTGCTTCTATTGATAAAGAATTAGCATTAGCTGAGAGTATAGGTTTTAATACAATGAGGGTGTTTTTGCATAATCTTGTATGGGCGGAGGATTCTGTGGAATATTTAGAACGAATTGATAAATATCTCTCTATTGCAGATAAACATAAAATAAAAACTATCTTTGTCTTTTTTGATAATTGCTGGAATCCTGTCAGTAAGCAGGGCAAACAACCTGAGCCTTTTCCTTTCAGGCATAACTCAGGCTGGGTGCAAAGTCCGAGTGTTGAGATGTTAAAAGATACAACAACTCATCCTAAGCTTGCTGCTTTTGTAAGGAGTATAATTAGCAGATTTAAAGATGATAACAGGATACTTATGTGGGATATTTATAATGAGCCGGGCAATGTCAGTTTAGACAAATTTAAGGATACGGAGCTTGCTGCTGATGAAAAAGCACATTTTACAATGCTGTTGTTAAGAAGAGCATTTAGCAGTGCGAGAGAAGCAAGACCTTCTCAACCTCTCACTGCTGCTGTCTGGATGGGCGACTGGTCTGATACGACCAAACTGACGCCTTTAGATAAATTTATGCTTAATAATTCAGATATTATTAGTTTTCACAATTATGACAGTCTCAAATATTTCAAAAGATGCGTTGAATGGCTTAAAGTATATAACAGACCTATTATATGCACGGAATATATGGCAAGACCCAGAAGCACTTTTACTGAAATTTTACCTTATGCTAAGGAAAATAGAATAGGTGTTATTAACTGGGGTTTGGTATCAGGCAAAACGCAAACTATATTTCCTTGGCATTCATGGAAAAAACAATATACAGTCGAGCCTGTACCCTGGTTTCACGATGTTTTTCGTTTAGATGGAACAGCTTATGATACAACTGAAACTAATTTGATTAAAAAGCTAAATTCTTTGAAATAAATAATTTATGAAATTGAAAAATGAATTATTCATAAATATTGGGCTAAAGCCCGAGGGTCAGAGGTAATCTTATACCACGACCTAAAGGTCGTGGCTATTGAGGTTGTAGCAATTAAAAATATTGATTTATCATAAATTATCAAATATGAAAAAGATTTTATTTTTAATTTTAATAATAAATTGCTCGTTAAATGTCTATAAATTGAAGGCACAGGAAATTGAAGGAGATTTAGATTCTATGTTTACCAATCCTGTGTGGGATGGTGCTGACCCCTGGCTAATTAAGCATAATTATTATTATTATTATTGCCATTCCTCAACTAAAGGAATTACAGTATGTAAATCAACAAGGCTTACAGAAAAAGGAGAGTGCAAGGTGGTATGGGACAGACCTAAGGAAGGGTGGAATTCTATGCATCTATGGGCGCCGGAACTTCATTATATCAGAGGCAAATGGTATATTTATTATACGGGCGGCGTATCAGGACCTCCCTTTATACATCAGAAAGCAGGAGTGCTTGAAGCTCAAACCGATGATCCGCAGGGTAATTATACAGACAGGGGCATACTTGCTACCGGTGAAGATCCTTTAGATAATAGTAAAGCTATATGGGCTATAGATATGACAGTATTTGAGCTTAATAAAAAACTATATGCTGTCTGGTCGGGCTGGTTGCAACCGGCAAAAACGGATAAGACACCTCAACATCTCTATATTGCGCCGATGAGCAATCCTTATACTATTTCGGGCAAAAGAGTATTATTATCATCTCCGGTTGAGAAGTGGGAAACAGGCGGACCTTTAGACCTGCAGGAAGGTCCTCAAATTCTGCAAAGCGATAAAGACTTCTTCATTATATATTCCTGCCGTGAATCCTGGACAAAAGAATATAGGCTAGGTCAGTTGCGACTTAAATCGCTTAAAAGCGACCCGTTAAAGCCTGAAAACTGGATTAAAAGCGGTCCTATTTTTGAAGGCACTGAAGATGTTTATGGTGTCGGGCATTGCAGTTTTGTTAAATCTCCTGATAATAAAGAGGACTGGATTATCTATCATTCAAAAAAAGGAGTAGAACCTAACTGGAACAGGGATGTTAGGATGCAGAAATTCGGCTGGAATAAGTACGGTTCTCCTGATTTTGGCAAACCTGTTAAAGCAGGTTTGAAAATTAATAGACCTTCAGGAGAAAAATAATATATATAATACCCTATCTTAAAAAAAAGACTAATTTTGCAGCCCGAAATCCAAAAGCGGATGTGGCGTAATTGGTAGCCGCGCAAGACTTAGGATCTTGTGTCGTAAGACGTGGGGGTTCGAGTCCCTTCATCCGCACTAATATTAATATTTCCAATGAATATAACACAAGAACAAATAAACGAACTGTCTTTGATATTAAATTTAAATATCACTGAAGCAGATTATGCTGAAAAGTTTGAAAAAAAATTGAAAGAGCTTAAGAAAAAAGCAAATATGAAAGGTTTTCGTCCGGGGATGGTTCCTATGGATTTAATTAAGAAATTGTACGGTAAGGAAGTGCTGGCAGAAGAAATTGATAAACTTATTAATGATGGATTAAATAATTATATTAAAGAGAATAAAATAAATAGTTTTTATACTCCTCTGGCAATTGATGATGATAAGGAAGAAATAGATTTACTTCTTCAGAAGGAATTTAATTTTAAATTTGAGATAGGATATTATAATGATTTTGAAATTAATATTGAAGACCTTGAAGTACTAAAATATGATATAGAGGTAGATGATAAGATGGTGGACGATGAAATCAATAAACTCAGAAAAAGATTTGGTAAGGAAATTGAAATAGAAATAGCTGATGAGGAGTCAAGTGTAAAGGTATTAATACAGGAACTTGATGAAAATAATAATGTTGTTGAACAAGGAATAAGTAATTCTGTGTTTTTAAGTTTTGAAAATTTGAAAAGAATAAATCTTGATAATTTATTTAATAAGCTTTTGGGAACAAAGAAAGATGATGTAGTGATAATAAACATAGAAGATTTGGGGCACAATCATTCTTTTATAGAAAATACTTTAAGTACGAATCATGATAAAGTTCATCATTTTATAGATAATAAGACTAATTTTAATCTGACTATAAATTATGTAAAAAAAATGGAACCGGCTTCTTTAGATATTGATTTTTTCCAAAGGGTTTTTCCTAATGAAAATATTAATGATGAAGCAGGATTAAGAAGCAGATTTTTTGAATTATTAAAAAAGGAATTAGAATATTTAAGTCAAAATAATTTTGAAATTGCAATAAATAAAGTAATAATTGATAAATATAAAATTGATTTACCGGTTGATTTCATAAAAAGAGTATTAAAGAAAAACAATGAAGAAAACGAAAAAGCGGATAAAGGTGATGTGGATAAAAATATAGAAAACTATTTAACTTTTATCAGAGAAGATTTGATTAAGAATGAAGTTGCAAAAAAATATAATATAAAAGTTGAAATGGATGATATTAAGGAATATTCTAAAAAAGTTACCAAACAGCGTATAATTAGTTATGGATTATCACTTGAAAGCGTACCTGAGGATTATATAAATAGTATGGCTGAAGAGTTGTTAAAAGATGAGAAGAACTTAAAAAAGACAGTACAGGAAGCCAGTGAAGATAAAATAATGGAATTTATCAAATCTAAAGTCAAAATAAATTTACAGCCTATAAGCTTTGAGGAATTTAAAAATCTAAAAAACTAAATATTTAAAATTATGAATAATAATGAATTCAGAAAATATGCAATGAAGCACAGGGGCTTAAGCAGCCTTAAAATGGATAGATATAACAAGATGTTCAAAAATTCAATAACGCCATATATTATTGAAGAACGTCAGATGAATATACAAGTTTTGGACGTATTTTCCCGCTTAATGAGCGACAGGATTATTTTTCTTGGTACTCCGATTTATGATGAAGTAGCTAATGTAATTCAAGCTCAGTTATTGTTTCTTGAGTCGCTTGATTCAAAGAAAGGTATAACTATTTATCTTAATACACCGGGTGGCAGTGTGCAGGCAGGTCTTGGCATTTACGATACAATGCAGTATGTAGCTCCGGAAATATCAACAATAAGTACTGGACTTGCAGCTTCAATGGGTGCTATTTTATTATGCGCCGGAGCCGAAAACCGCAGGTCTGCATTAAAACACGCAAGGATACTTATCCACCAGCCTATGGGAGGCGTAGAAGGACAAGCTTCGGATATTGAAATTGAAGCCCGTGAAATTCAGAAATTTAAAAAAGAATTATACGAGATTATTGCTTTTCATTCCAAACAACCTTATGATAAGATTTTAAAAGATGCAGACCGTAACTACTGGATGACTGCCCAGGAAGCTAAAGATTACGGAATGATTGACGAAGTGCTGGAACGAAAAAAATAATTTGAATTTTCTAATTTTTATTGTGTTACTTTTTATTAAATTTAGCGTTATTTTGCAGTAAAAAAAAATCTAACGGCAAAGTTATGCAAAGTTTAGCTAAGTTTATTAATTAATCAGATTATGGCAAAAAAGACAGATAGCTGTTCCTGGTGTGGCAGAACCAGGGATGAATCAAATATATTATTTACAGGAAACAATGTTTTTATATGTGACTTTTGTGTTGAAGAAGCTCATCTTCTTGTTAATGAGGTTCGTGTTGATAAAACTACCAAACAGAAGAATATAGATTTTAATAAAATTCTTAAACCTAAAGAGATTAAGACTTTTCTTGACCAATATGTAATAGGGCAGGACGAAGCTAAGAAAACCCTTGCTGTAGCTGTTTATAATCACTACAAAAGAATATTACAGACGAAAATAAATATAAAAGCCGATGAGGATGTGGAAATAGAGAAGTCTAACATTATTCTGATTGGTGAAACAGGCACAGGTAAAACTTTACTTGCACGCAGTATAGCGCGTATGTTAAAAGTGCCTTTTTGTATCGCTGATGCCACAGTACTTACCGAAGCCGGCTATGTTGGTGAAGATGTGGAAAATGTATTGGTTAGGCTTTTACAGGCTGCCGATTATAATGTTAAAGAAGCCGAAAGAGGTATCGTGTTTATTGACGAAATAGATAAAATAGCAAGAAAAGGCGATAATCCTTCTATAACAAGAGATGTTTCGGGCGAGGGAGTTCAACAGGCATTACTTAAACTAATAGAAGGGCATATTATTAATGTTCCGCCTGAAGGAGGAAGAAAACACCCTGAACAGAAATTTATACAGGTTAATACCAAGAATATACTTTTTATATGCGGGGGCGCCTTTAATGGTATAGAAAATATTATAGCTTCCCGCCTCCAGACTAATGTTATCGGATTTAAAGCCGCTGAAAAAGCAGATATTGATAAAGACCTGATGATACAATATGTTGCTCCGCAGGATATAAAAAAGTTTGGACTTATTCCTGAGCTTGTCGGCAGGCTTCCTGTTGTAACTTATCTGCGTCCGCTTGACAGGGCTGCTTTGATTGATATACTTACTGCACCTAAAAATTCTCTTATCAAACAATATATACACCTATTTAAACTTGATAATATTCAATTAAGTTTTGCAGATGGGGTATTTGATTTTATTGTAGATAAAGCTATAGAGTATAGGCTTGGAGCTAGAGGTTTACGCTCCATCTGTGAAGCCATTATGCGAGACGCTATGTTTGACCTGCCTGTTGATAATAAAGGTAGCGAGTTAATTATTGATGTTAATTACGCTAAAGAAAAACTGGAAAAAACTCAATTCGCCAAACTCAAAATAGCTTGAACTGAGAAGCTAAGCTTTCCCAAAAAGTTTAGCTTTTTTTATATGCTTTATTGAAGCTTAATTCAACTTTTTCTATAAATTTTTCTATATATTTTTAAACTTTTAGAGTAGTGTTTTGTTTATAGAAAAGATAAATTATTTAAACAGATATATTCTATATTGCAATTTTTTAATAATTTTGGCGTGATATTTGTTTGTAT
This sequence comes from Bacteroidales bacterium, assembly GCA_017998135.1. Lineage (GTDB taxonomy): Bacteria > Bacteroidota > Bacteroidia > Bacteroidales > JAGODS01 > JAGODS01. Next base: position 2,261 of record JAGODS010000107.1, on the reverse strand, counting down.
AAATATCTAATAAATTATTTTTTATGAGAAAAGCCTTTTTTTATGTGTTTATTATGCTCTTGGGCTTGGTAAGCACGGTTAGCAGTCAGCAAGTTAAAACTCAGTCCGCTGATTATAAAAAATTATGGTCTAAAGCCGATTCACTTATTAATGAAGGTTTGCCTAAGTCGGCTAAAGAGGTGATTTTACTGATTTATAATAAATCTAAAAAAGAGAATGACGTGCAGCAATATATTAAGTCCCTTATTTATAAACTTAAAGTTGAAAGTCTTGTTGAAGAAAATTATTCAGTTAAAGCTATTGTGTTACTGGAGGAGGAAATAAAAAACGCTGCTTTTCCCCAAAAACAGATATTGTATTCTATGCTTGCCGAGCTTTACTGGAATTATTACCAGGAGAACAGATATAATATTCTGCAAAGAAGCATTACAGTTAATTTTTCTGATAAGGATATTGAGACCTGGGATTTGTTAAAGATTGTCAGCAAAACTATGGACTGTTATAATAATTCTTTGACGAATATACAGGATTTAAGAAATATTAAAATTGAGCAAATTGAAGGTATATTGATTAAAGCTAAAAATTCCGAAAAATATAGACCTACTCTTTATGATTTTCTAGCTTTCAGGGCTCTCGATTTTTATATGGAAGAAGAAAGTGACTTGACTCGTCCCGCTTATAAATTTGAATTAAATAAAATAGATTATTTCAGCTCTGCTGATGTTTTTGCTAAAATGACCATAACAACTAAAGATACTTTTGCTTTGAAGTTTTATGCTGTAAAGCTTATGCAACAGTTGCTTACTTTTCATTCAGGCGATAATAATTCGCAGGCTTTGGTTGATGCCGACCTGCTTAGGTTGAAATTTGTAAGGGATAATTCTATATTGCCTGCTAAAGATAGTCTTTACATTATTTCATTACAACGGAATGCGAAGAAATACGAAGGACAAGCTGTAGCTGCTGATATTTTCTATGATTTAGCGTTAGCTTATTATAAAAGGGATGCCAGGGGCGATTATATTTCAACTGTTGATTTATGTGAGCGTTTAATAAAAGAATATCCTGTTTCGGTTGCAGCTGCCAATGCCGCTGTGCTTATGGCTGATATTAAGCAAGCCTCACTTGCACTTACTGTTGAATTTGGAAATACTATTAAAATGCCTGTTAGAGCGTTGGTTGAATATAAAAATACAGAAACTCTTTACCTGCGGCTTATTAATATTGATTATGACGAGGACGCTAAATTAAGACAGTCTAATTATGGCAGAGCTTTGATTGATGTTTACACAAAAAATCAAATCACTGAAGAATGGCAAATAAAGCTTCCTGTTGATAAAGATTTTAAAACTCATAAAACCGAAATTAAAATCCCGGCTCAGAATGCAGGTTATTTTATTTTGCTGGCTTCTGATAATGCAGGGTTTTCTTATAACAAAGGTATTGTTACTTATCAGAATTTGTGGTTTTCAGACCTTAGTTATATAAAAAAGAATAATCTTGACGGATCGGTTAGTTTTTATGTGTTAAACAGGACAACAGGCAACCCTGTTGAGGGTGTTAATGTTCAATCCTTTTTGAAATATTATGATTACCAAAGCAGGGCTTATGTTAATGAAAAGTGGAAAAATTTTATTACCGACAAGAAAGGTTTTTTCAGTGTCCCTTATCAGGAGGACAAGCAGAAATACAGGACTATATCAGTAGTTTTTTCTTATAAAAAAGATAAATTCACTACAGATGATTATTTTTCTCAGTATAAATCGGGCTATGAGCAGGAAGCCTCCAAAGTTATTAAAAGTTTTTTCTTTACTGACAGGGCTATATATCGTCCCGGACAGACTATATATTTTAAAGGTATAATAATTGAAAAGCAGGGAAAGAAGTCCGAAATTAAGCCCGATTACAGCACTATAGTCTATTTTTATGATGTGAACCAGACTGAAATAGCTAAATTAAAATTAAAAAGCAATGAGTTTGGCTCTTTTAGCGGTTCTTTTACAGCTCCGCAAGGGGGATTGACGGGTTATATGTATATTACTGATAAGATTGGCTTAGCTTCTTTTTCTGTGGAAGAATATAAGCGTCCCAAATTTGAAGTTACTTATAACCCTGTGGCAGGCAGTTTTCGTCTCGGCGAGACTCTCACTGTTAAAGGGACTGCTATGGCTTATGCAGGCTTTCCTATAGATAATGCTACAGTTAAATATAATGTAAGGCGAGTTGCACGCTTTCCATTTTTCAATGAATGGTGGTGCAGG
>JAGODS010000106.1 GCA_017998135.1 Bacteroidales bacterium | reverse complement strand
TAATTAAGGATAGTTCTTTCAAATTTTAAACTAACTAATAACATCATCATTTTTTTAATGCAAAAAAGGGTCTTGGTTATAACTTATTATTGGCCTCCTTCCGGAGGTGCCGGTGTTCAGCGCTGGCTCAAATTCATTAAATATTTTCGTGAGTTTGGGTGGGAGCCATTTGTTTACACTCCTTCTAATCCTGAGTACCCTGTTGCTGACTATTCCCTTATCAATGATATTCCGGAAAACATTGAAATTATTAAACAACCTATCAGAGAGCCTTATAAGTTTTATAAGTTATTCACAGGGATAAAAAAATCCGAAAAAGTTAGCGCCGCTTTTCTTTCTGAGAATAAGAAACCTAAATTATCTCAGAAAATTTCTGTCTGGTTAAGAGGTAATTTATTTATACCTGATGCCCGCTGTTTCTGGATTAATCCTTCTGTCAGATTTTTGAAAAATTATCTTATTAATAATAAGATAGATTTAATTGTTACTACTGGTCCGCCTCATTCTCTGCATATTATTGGGATGAAGCTGAATAAAAAGCTTAATATTCCCTGGCTTGCTGATTTTCGCGACCCCTGGACTAATATTGATTATTATAAAGATTTAAAATTATCCCGTTTTGCGGATAGGAAACATCATAAATTAGAAAAAGAGGTATTAGCGGGCGCCGATGCTGTTATTACTATCGGTAAAACTATTGCTGCTGAATTTAATCTGATTCATAAACGTAATTATTTTGTTATTCCTAATGGATATGATGACGCTGATTTCGCGTTAGGCGAAGTGTCCGCGTCAGGAGAAGTGGCCAAGTCAGGCGAAGCGTCTCTGTCAGGCGAGGTGTCCCCGTTAGGCGAAGCGTCCCCGCTTCGTCCCGATAAAAAATTTTCTTTAGTTTATATAGGCTCAATGCCTAAATCAAGAAATCCTCTCGTTTTATGGAAGGCTTTGGAAGAGCTTATTAATTCCGACCTCGCTTTTGCTGAGAATATTGAAGTGAAAATTATTGGAAAAGTTGATATACATATCAGACAAAGTATTAATGATTATAAGCTGGATAATTATATTCAATTTTCTGATTATGTTCCTCACAATGATATTACTGTACTTTTAAGCAAAGCTCAGGTTTTATTGCTGCTTATTAATAATACGCCTAATGCTAAAGGAATTATCACCGGCAAATTTTTTGAATATCTCGCTGCTAAAAGACCTATACTTTGCATTGGTCCGACTGATGGAGAAATCGCAGGTATTATTAATAATACTGCTTGTGGTTCTGTTGTTGATTTTGACAACACTGAGGCTCTTAAAGCTATTTTATTAAATTATTTTGCTCTCTATAAAACAGGGAAACTGAAGACTGAAACGCGAAATATCGTTAATTATTCAAGAAGAGAGCTTACTAAAACCCTAACAGATATTTTTAATGATTTATCCTTTAAATAAATGTTTAATATTTATAAAATGTGAATTATTTTTGCATTATGAACGAAAAGCGTAAACTTATCGGTGTTTTAATTTTTCCTGTCAGTTTTATATTGACTCTTTGGATAGTTAAAATCATTGAAAGTATTTTCAATATTGACTTTGCTTATCTTGGGGTTTATCCTTTAAAAATTAGCGGTTTAATCGGTATTATCACTGCACCGCTTATTCATTCTGATTATTCTCATCTTACGGCTAACACTATTCCTGCTTTAGTTTTGACAGGTTTATTATTTTATTTGTACAGGGGTATAGCTTTTAAGATTTTTACTTTGATTTATATTATCAGCAATATTTGGTTATGGACTTTTGCCAGAGAAGCTTATCATATCGGAGCGAGCGGTGTGATTTACGGTTTGGCGGCTTTTCTCGCTTTCAGCGGTTTTCTCCGAAAACATATTCAATTATCTGCTGTTTCCTTATTAATAATATTTTTATATGGTGGAATAATATGGGGAGTTTTCCCGTATTTTTTAAAAGAAAAAAATATATCCTGGGAAGCTCATCTATGTGGGCTGTTATCCGGTATTATTCTCGCTTTCTTTTTCAGGCGCGAAGGTCCTCAAAGAAAAAGATACGACTGGGAATTTGATATTGATGAGGACGAAAATGAAAATAATGACCCTCAATTTAATAATTAAATATTTCCTTTTCTTAGTTTAACTGAAGATAAATTTAATACCTAATACCCAATTCCCTTTACACAATACTCAATACTCAATACTCAATACCCAATACTCAATACTCAATACCCAATATTTAAAAACTCCATTCTGTTCCTTCTTTGGTATCTTTAATCGTGATATTTATTTTTTCTAAGTCTGTTCTGATTTTATCTGCCGACTGGTAGTCTTTTTTATTCTTTAATTCTTTTCTTAACGATAAAATGATATTCATCAATTCGCCTGTCAATTCATTATTATCCGCACTTGCTTCATTTCGCATTCCTAATATTTCAAAGATAAAAACCTCATATAATTTCTTTAACAGTTTTATATCTTCCTCTGTTAGATTTTCTTTTTTATCTTTTGCCAAATTGATTAGTTTCACTGCTTCAAAAACATTGGCTATTACTATAGGGCTGTTGAAATCGTCATTCATTGCCTCGTAGCAATTATTAATTAGAACTTGTATATTTGTGCTGCTTTTTGCTGACGCCTGAAGCTGCATTAGTGTAACATAAGCCTGCATCATCCTTTTAAATCCTTTCTCTGCTGCTAATAGAGCTTCATTTGAAAAATCAAGTGTTGAACGATATTGTGCCTGCAATATAAAAAATCTTATTGTCATTGGGCTATAAGCTTTGTCAAGAGAAGGATGTTTTCCTGTGAACAAATCATTTAATGTTATAAAATTATTAAGCGACTTACTCATTTTCTGCCCGTTGATAGTTATCATATTATTATGAATCCAGTATCGGACAGGCGCCTTGCCGTTGGCTGCAACTGACTGTGCTATTTCACTCTCGTGGTGTGGAAATAGCAAATCCATCCCGCCACCGTGAATGTCAAAACTTTCGCCTAAATATTTGGCACCCATCGCCGAACATTCAAGATGCCAGCCTGGAAATCCTTCGCTCCATTCCGATTGCCATCGCATTATATGTTCGGGTTGAGCCTTCTTCCAAAGTGCGAAATCAGCAGGGTGGCGTTTCTCTTCTTGTCCTTCCAGTTCTCGCGTATTGCTTAATAATTCATCTATTACCCTCCCTGATAAGATTCCGTAATTATTAGTTTTACTATATTTGCTTATGTCAAAATAAACAGAACCATTCACAATGTATGCAAAGCCTGCATTGATTATTTTTCTGATAAGTTCAATCTGTTCGGGTATATGACCTGATGCCTGTGGTTCTATTGAAGGGCTGAGCGTATTTAGTTGCATCATATTCAGGTGGTACCTGTTTATAAAATATTGTGCGATTTCCATTGGCTCTAACTGTTCAAGCCTCGCTTTCTTGGCTATTTTATCCTCTCCCTCGTCTGCATCGTTCTCCAAATGTCCTACATCTGTTATATTCCTTACGTATCTTACTTTATATCCCAGATGCAAAAGGTAGCGGTAAATCAAATCAAAGGTTATGCCCGGTCTGGCGTGCCCTAAATGTGCGTCTCCATAGACTGTGGGTCCGCATACATACATTCCTGCAAATGGCGGATTAATCGCTTCGAATTTTTCTTTCTTTCTGCTTAGGGTGTTGAATATATATAAATCTTTATTCATAATGATTATTGTTATTCTTTTCCTCTTTATGTTATTTTTTAATAAAAAATCTCTGCAAAATTAGACATTTTATAATTTTGCAATCAAATTTATTTTATGAATACTGAAAATATTTTATCTTTTCTCTCTGAATTAAGCATTAATAACAATCGTGAATGGTTCAATAATAATAAGAAAAGATACATTATTATTAAAAAGGATATTGAACTTTTTGCTCATTTTTTAATTAAAGAAACTGCTAAATTTGACCCGGATATTAAAGATTTACAGCCTAAAGATTGTATCTTTCGGATATACCGCGATCTGCGTTTTTCTCCTAATAAAGAACCTTATAAAACCAATATAGGAATCTATCTTAGTAAGGGGGGAAAGAAAAGTTTTTATGCAGGATATTATTTCCATCTTGAACCCTCAGGTTGTTTTGCAGGCGGAGGTTTATGGATGCCCCCTAAAGATATTTTAAATTCTGTCAGAAAGGAAATTTTTTATAATGCTGATCAATTTAAAAAGATTATTAATAATAAGTCTTTCCGTAAATATTATTCCGATATTGTTGGCGATAAACTCGTTAATTCCCCTAAAGAGTTCCCTCCAGACTTTCCTGATAGTGATTTATTGAAATATAAAAGCTATGTATTTACTTATAATCTCAATAATAAGGAATTAAACAAGGAACTTCAATCATTGATTCCAGATCTATTTAAAGCCTTATTACCCTTAGTCAAATTTATTAACAATGCTATTGATGATAAATAACCCGTTAAAACTTATCTTTTTCTAAAAGATAAGCTTTTAATTTTTTTTTACTAACCTTTATAATTCATACAAAAAAGTTACTCATTAGAGTTTATGCGCAATCTTAAATTTAGTTTAAAGGTGCTTATGAGATTGTTTCGCTTAGTTATGCGCAATCTTAAATTTAGTTTAAAGGTGCTTATGAGATCGCTTCGCTTAGTTCCCGCAGATAACGCAGATAAACGCAGAAAAAATTAATATCAGCGAAAATCTGCGAAATCTGCGGGAGATGTATTTTTTGAAAAAATTCATAAATTAATCAAGCTAATAACTTCGCAACTTTTCTTTTTATTTATTGAAATAGGGGAGTACCTCCAAAAAAAAAGACGTTACTATTACGCAACGTCTCTTTTCATTATTAACTTTAAATTTATTATTCTATTCTATAATTACTTTCTGTATTTTTACATTATCATTATTACTAACTTTTATAAAGTAAATACCTTTTTTATAATTACTCATATCAAAGTTCTTAATATAATCGCTTGTGCTTATATTTTCTGTATAAACTTCCTGTCCCTGTAAATTGTATATTCCTATTACTGAATTTTCTGTGTTGGATACAATTACTGTGAAATTCCCTGCATTTGGATTGGGATATACAGATAAATCTGTAGTTGTGCTCATTAATTTGCTGCCTAAGGTTTTAAATGTAGCTGTTTCGCTATATATATTATTATGTTTTACTCCGTTAGACATATAAACTGCTTTAACTGACCATTCATATTCTGTTGCTTTTTTTAATTTTTCTATTTTGAATGGCATCTTATAGGTGATTCTGTATTTATATGTACTGTCTTTGCCGTCTTTTTCTTTATATCTTACTGTGTAATAATTAGCTATATTGCAGGCTTTCCATTTCAATTCTGCTGTGGTTTCTGTTATTTTAGCTGTACTTAAGTCTGTGATTTGTTTGCAACCAGGAAAAGCTTTTGTTGTGAAAGATATTGTTTTGTTGCCGCTATATATAAATTTGCCATTGCAAAATGCTAATACTGTACATTCGTAAGTAGTTTCATATTTTAATGGAGTCAATAAGAAATTATTTGCTGTTGTATTTATTTTTCTGTAATAGGTTTTATTATCTGTTTTATCAATATATTTAATTTTATATTTGGTTGCTGAGGGTACTGCTTCCCATGTCAAATTGGCTGAATAAGGGGTTACATCGCTGGCTATTATATAGCTTGGATTGTAACAATCTTTTGCGCCTGTAAAGAAATCTTTTCCGCAACTTGTAGCGTAATAATTTTGTCCGCCTTTATTACAAACTGATTTTACACACCACTGATATAATGTGGTTGATTTTAATAGATTTAATGTTATACTTTTATTAGTCGTTTTTATATAACGTATGCTTTTTCCATTTGGAAAATCTCCCATTATTATTACTAAATATGAATCTCCTGTTCCATTCCATGTTAAGGTTGCTGCATTACCTTTTATATCCGATACTGATAAGTCGGTTGCTGCTATACAGGCTGGCGCTTCTGTTGTAAATTCTATTTTTTCTACATACATAGATGCGCTGTCAGCACATAGAGATTTAATTTCACATTGATAAGTAGTATTCGGTTTTAGCCAGTTTATTGTATAAGGGTTGGTTGTTGTTTTTTTCCATTTCAGATTATAGCTTCCTTTTTCCCAGTATTTCAATACATAGGCGCTTGCATTTGTAGAATTTGTCCAGCTTATCGTACAACTGTTAAAATTTTTGGAATCTACTTTTAATCCAGTTGCAGGTTCGCATTTGGTTTGAGCTTTTATTATACTCAAATTTAAAACAAAAATTATAGATAGTAATAAAATTCCTAATTTTTTCATATTAACTCCTTTTTATAAATTAAATAATGCGACAAAAATAATAAATATATTACTACTCTGTCTATTTTTTTTTTAATTTTTTATTTCCTCCTCTGTTATTTGTTTATTTATCAATTCTTTAACCAATGAAAAAAATTTTTTTATTCCTATTAATTAAAACATTTTTATCTTTGTTTTCTTAATTTTTTATTGCTATGAACGTTCATTTTATCGCTATTGGTGGTAGTGCAATGCACAATCTCGCTATCGCTCTCCATATTAAAGGTTATAATATTACTGGTTCGGACGACGAAATTTTCGAACCTGCTAAATCAAGACTTGCTAAATATAGTTTATTGCCGCCTGTTATCGGATGGAACCCTAAACTTATTAATAATTCCCTCGATGCTGTTATACTTGGTATGCACGCTAAAGAGGACAACCCGGAACTTATCAAAGCCAAAAAATTAGGTATCAAAATTTTCTCTTATCCCGAATATCTTTACGAACAATCCAAAAATAAAACTCGTATCGTTATCGCAGGAAGCCACGGCAAAACTACTATCACTGCTATGATTCTTCACGCCCTCAACTTTTATAATATTGATTGCGACTATATGGTCGGAGCTATGCTCGATGGCTTCGACGTGATGGTTAAACTAACTGCACATAATAAAATTATTATTCTGGAAGGCGACGAATACCTTACTTCGCCTATTGACAAAAGACCCAAATTTCACCTATACCGCCCTGACATCGCTCTTATCAGCGGTATTGCTATTGACCATATTAATGTTTTCCCTAACGATGATATATACCTCGACCAATTTCGCACTTTTATCAATCTTATTTCTCCTGGTGGCTCACTCGTCTATAATGCAAATGACCCACAAGTCGCTTCTATTGTTTCTAATGCCAACAAAACTCTTTCGCTATTTCCATACTCTCTACCTGCATATACTATTGATAATGGGATTACCCGCATTATTCTTAATGATAATATTTACAACCTCCAGATTTTCGGGCAACATAACCTCTCTAATTCCGAAGGTGCCAGGATTATTTGCAATCTGCTCGGAATCGACGACAACCAATTCTATCTCAGTCTCGCTACTTTTAAAGGTGCCTCTAAACGTCTCGAAATTATTGCACAAACAATTAACTCTGTCTTCTTCCGTGACTTTGCTCATTCTCCCTCTAAACTTCTCGCTACCATACTCGCTGTCAAAAACCAATTTCCAAATCGAAAACTCGTCGCCTGCTTCGAACTCCACACCTTCAGCAGTCTTAATAAAGAATTTCTCCCCAGATACAAAGACACTCTTAACTCAGCCGACATACCTATCGTTTACTACTCCCCTCACGCTCTCCAACTCAAAAGACTACCTCCCGTTAATCCTCAGGATATTATCAAAGCTTTCAACAACCCCAATATAATTATTGCTACAAACCCCGATGACCTTAAACAAATTCTTACATCCATCGAATGGCAAAACAAAAACCTCCTTATGATGAGCTCCGGCAACTTTGACAACCTTAACATCCTTCAAACCCTTAATTTATAATACCTGTAGACCTTACAAATTGCTTTAACACTAAATATTTTTCCTGCAAACTCATAACCCCTTTACATATTTTAATTTTTTTTATATTTGCATTTTTATTTATTTACAAAATTCTATTTCATTATGAAAAACTTTTACCTTTTATTTTCCCTTATTATTATTAGTTATTGTTTGTTTTCTCAGGGTTTGTCAGGCGAATATTCTGTCGGCATTAAATCATCTCAGGGACAGTTCGCCTCTTTCTCAAATGATATGAACTCTGTCGGCTCTATCTCTTGCAATAGCGCCTCTAATGTCATTAAAGGTGTCGGCACTTCATTTTCCAAGATTTTCCAGCCCGATGATATTATTTATGACAAAGGTGGCTGGGCTTGCGGGGTGGCTATCGGACAAATAGCGACTGTTAATAACAATACAACTATCACTCTTTAT
>JAGODS010000105.1 GCA_017998135.1 Bacteroidales bacterium | reverse complement strand
TAGTTACTTAATAGTACTGATGTTATTTAATAATAATATCTTACAGTCGCAAAATCTTGTTCCTAACTGGTCCTTTGAAGATTTAGATTCAAGAAAATGCCCTTATAAGGAAGATCAAATAGAATTTGCAGCAGGCTGGAGTAAATATAGTACTTCAGATCCAGGAAGTCCTTTTGGCAATTCTACGCCAGATTATTATAATTCCTGCGCAAATCCAGGATTTTATGGTGTCCCTTATACTGGGCTGGGATATAGACCCGACCATAGAGATTGCAATGCATTTGCAGGATTAGTTACTTATGTTAAAAGTATTAGTAATTACAGAGAACACATAGGAATTCAATTAATCCAGCCTTTAACCGTAGGACAGAAATATTATATTTCTTTTTATACAGTTGCTTCTTTAGTAAAAATTGGAGGAGTTTGGTATACTTCTATGTGGTCAAATAATATTGGAATTAAATTATCAACAGTTGCTTATAGTGGTAACAATCCAATAACAATAGATAATTATGCGCATTTGAATTCATCAACCATAATACAAGACACTATTAACTGGCACTTGATTTCAGGCAGTTTTATTGCTGATTCTGCTTATAAATATCTTATTGTTGGAAATTTTTTTGATGATGCTCTTACAGATACATTACATTTTAACTGCAGTACTTGTCACAATGCAAGTAGTTATTATTATGTAGATGATATCTGTCTTTCTACAGATTCTGCCTTATGTAATGGCGGTATTGAGAAAATTCCATGTTACAATGATATTATTGAACCTATTTCTAATGATAAAATAACTCTTTTTCCTAATCCTGTCAAAGATTTTATTAATATTTCTTTAAAAGAAAAATTAGATGCAGAAATAATAATTTATAATTTTTTAGGAGATCTTATTTATAAAAATAAAATCTCAAATAATAATAAGACTATTAATCTTTCGAGTCTGACTGAAGGATATTATTTAATAAAAATAATTAATAAAAATAATAATACAATAATTAATAAAAAATTTTTTAAACTTTAAATCAAATACTTATGAATAATTTATTTAAAAATCTAATAATAATTGCATTTTTGCTACTAAGTTTAGCAAGTTATGCACAAATAACCAAAACTGATAATCAAGCAACAGCAAATCCTGAATATGTCTAACTTCAGAAGCTAAGCTTTTTCAAAAAGCTTAGCTTCTATAAATAAATGGACAAAAAAATATTACTTATAAACTTAAAATTAATTATCTTTGCACAGAAATTTAAAAAACGCTCTTTTGGGTTACAAAATTTACATAGCTTAAATCTTATCAGTTTGTGGAACCTCGTAATATTAAGATTTAGCCCAACAGGACTAATTGAACAGAAAAACTGAAGCGACACGATTAACCTGAAAAACGATTGATACTGAATTATTAATTTGCTTTAAAAACCTTAACAGGTCTTTAAGATCTAATATATTTTAATTATAAACTTAAATTAATAACAAATTAAATTTTACTAAAATGAAAACTATTTTATTAATCGTTTTAAGCAGCCTAATGCTTTTTCAGGTTGCAATGGGTCAGTTACAAGTAACTATACTTGTCAATGGTAAAACTGTTCCTGAGAATAATCATTTCGTTACAGCTTGTAATGATAGTTGCTATAATGTTACTTTAGAAGTAACAGGCGGCACTCCGCCCTATTCATATAAATGGGATAATGGCGATACAAATGCTTCTATTGTATATTGCAGCGTTAAACCTGCTTTTTTTGAGATTAAAAATTTAAAATTAGTTGTTAATGTAAAAGATTCAAAAAATTTATCCAAAGAAGCTATAATTATTTTTATGCAATCCCTTGGGGCACACCCGGAAATCTGTATTGTTTCCGTTGATAGTGTTACTAATAAAAATATAATTATCTGGGATCAAAATCCTGATACTATTATTGCCTTTTACAACATCTATAAGGAAACTTATATTTCTCAAGAATATGAACTGATAGGTAGTGTTCCAAAAGGTGAAACTAGTATTTTTATAGATACTAAATCCGATCCTGCTAAAAAGTCTGATAAGTATATTATCAAAGCAGCTAACAATTGTAATGAATCCTCATGTTCTCAAGCGCACAAACCCATACATCTTATGATTAGCGGTTTTCAGGGAAACTGGAACCTTGCCTGGTCAGCTTATGAGGGCTATAATGGTGCCACCGGCAGATGCAGAATATGGAGAGGCGCAACTTATTACAATATGGAGTTGATTGACAGTGTTTCCTCTTCAGTTACATCATACACCGATATTAATCCGCCTGCAGGTGTCGTTTATTATGCCATTGAAGTTATCCCTAAAAATAAATGCAATCCTTTTGCAAAAGCAGCTAAAGGCTCTTACTCCACTTCACTGTCAAATATAGTTAATAATAAAGCTATATTGGGTATTGATGAAAATTTCGAACTGCAAAATATAACTTTCTCGCCCAACCCTTGCGCCGATGAGCTTTTTATAAATGTTTCACATTTTCAAAATGTGAAACATTTAATTACTGTTTACGACATCCACGGCACAGCAATCTATCAAACCCAAAACACTCAATCGTCTATAACCATCAACACCCACTCCTTCACTCCGGGTCTCTACCTTGTCCGCATCCAATCCCCCAACTCCACCACCACCAGCAAATTTATTAAATTCTAAAACTAACAGGAGCTAAGCTTTTTCAAAAAGCTTAGCTCCTAAATAAATTCTTTATAATTTCAATAATTTTTATTAATTTTGTCTCTTTTAATTTTTAATATTATGTACTTATGAAAACTTTTACTAAATCTTTATTTATTACAGTATTATTTATAACTGTAATAAGCTTTTCCGTTGAAGCGCAAACCAATGTCAGCGGCGGTATCTACTCAAACACAACCTGGACTAAAGCCAACAGCCCTTATATAGTAACCGATACGGTGGTAGTTTTTGCTAATGTTACCCTTACAATTGAACCTGGTGTAACAGTCAGATTTAATGATAAAACTGGATTAGAAATGAGACAAGCCAAACTCATTGCCATAGGTACCAAAACCGATTCTATTACTTTTACAAGTGATGCTTCGTATCTTGATTCTATTTATCCAGGTATTTTACTTAATAAAGGCATGCTTTCCTCTTCTTTTAATTATTGTAATTTCAGGTATTTGAATGCAGGGATTGGTTGTAATACATATACAAATTCAATATTAACTGTACGTAATTCAAATTTTAGCAATAATAACAAAGGTATTTACTCAGGATATTTAGTCTCTTCGGAAGATAATGTTTATATTGACTCTTGTTATTTTTATAATAATTCCGTTGGGATTGATTTTGGTTCATCTTTTAAAACAATAAAAATTAATGATTGTGTTTTTATTAAAAATGCTGTAGGATTTTACGGCGCTCATTCAAAGGGCAACTTTATAAAAAATTGTATTATTGATAATAATAAATTGGGAATGGACCTGAATAAAGTTCTTTTAGAAAATTGTAAGGTTAGTAATAATAAAACAGGAATTGAATCTCATCAGAGTATTATAAAAAATAGTTATATTTTTTCTAATTTTGATATAGGAATACAATCTCATAGCGATAGTATTTATAATTGCAATATATATAATAATTATACTGGTATAACCGGAGCTAATTTTATATTATTTAACAATTTTATTGACAATAATCAATTTAGTATTAAAACTGAAGATATGTTTGATACTGAAATAAACCTTATTACAGGCAATATAATTACCAATAGCAGTTATGGAATTTTAGCAACTAAAGCATCTATTACAGCAACTAATAATACTATTGAAAATCATTCTGTAGGTATTAGCATTAATAATTCTAATAGTACTATTTCCTGCAACAGAATATGCAATAATAAAGAATATAATCTTAAATATTCAGGTACGAATAATTTTAGTGTTGCCAATAATTACTGGTGTTCTTTTGATTCTACATTCATAGCCTCATCTATATATGATGGTTATGATTATGTTAAATATGGCCTCGTTTCATTTATGCCTTTAGATACTACAAGTTGTCATTTAGGCAACTGCAACCTGCAATTATCTGCTATTATTACTAAAGCCAGTTGCAGCAACTGCCAGGACGGCTCAGCTACAGTAACTGTTATTAATGGCTCCGAACCTTACCTTTGGGAATGGTTTACAACCCCGGTTCAAAATACTCAAACCGCCACAGGGCTTAAACCTGGCGTTTACAAAGTATGTGTTAAAGATGCCGCTAATTGTTTTGCCTGTCTTACGGTAAATGTAGAATCTGCCGCCTGCTCAGCGCTCTTTGACCTATACCCCACAGGCACACCTCATTTTTATGAAGCCGTTAATAAAGCCTCAGGCGTCGAACCTTTAAAATATTTATGGGAATGGGGTGACGGTAAAACCGATACTGTCCCTTATCCTACTCATACTTACGATACAGCAGGCTATTATAATATCTGTCTCCATATAACTGACTCGGTAGGCTGCCAAAATTCCTGGTGTAATAATTATTATCTGAATAAATCGACTAAAGGAATAATACAGGTTACAGTTATTCCCTTTTCTATAAGTATCAATGAAAACAAAGACATTAGCTCTGTTAAACTTTCGCCTAACCCCTGCATCGATGAGCTTTTTATAAATGTTTCACATTTCCAAAATGTGAAACATTTAATCACTGTTTACGATATCCGCGGCACAGCAATCTATCAAACCCAAAACACCCAATCGTCTATAACCATTAACACTCGCTCCTTCCCCCCGGGTCTCTATCTCGTCCGCATTCAATCCCCTAACTCCACCACCACCCGCAAATTCATCAAATTCTAAAACTAACAGGAGCTAAGCTTTTTCAAAAAGCTTAGCTCCTAAATAAAATTCATATTATGAAATCATTCAAATTTTTAAGCATTTTATTAATAATAATAATGCTTTGTTTTTCAGTTGAAGCGCAAACAAATGTCAGCGGCGGTATCTATACCAACACAACCTGGACTAAAGCAAATAGTCCTTATGTAGTAACCGATACGGTTGCTGTATTTCCTGGTGTTACTTTAACCATAGAGCCAGGTGTTGTTATAAAATTTGAAGATAATATGGTTTTGGAAATCAGACAGGCGAAACTTATTTCTACAGGCATTAAAACCGATTCAATAACTTTTACAAGTAATTCAGTAAAAGCAGAGCCGGGTGCCTGGGCTGGTATTTATTTAAATGAATGTTCAAATATCACTTTCAAATATTGTAATATTAAATATGCGAAAAGAGGCGTTATTTCAAATTCAGGCTCTCCAATTAATATTACTAATTCTAATTTATTCAATAATTATATTGCTATTGGGAATATGTTTCCCCCTGAAACAGGGGGATTTATTATTGATTCCTGTAATATTGAAAATAATATATATGGTGTTTATTTTGTAATGGATAGCCATTATAATTTATGTAACTTTTCGAACAATAAAATTGCTTTGTATAATATTAATTTTTCCACAATTGAAAGGTGTACTATTAAATCAAATGAAATTGGAGTTATA
The DNA here is from genome assembly GCA_017998135.1 of Bacteroidales bacterium. Taxonomy (GTDB): domain Bacteria; phylum Bacteroidota; class Bacteroidia; order Bacteroidales; family JAGODS01; genus JAGODS01. Next base: position 2,813 of record JAGODS010000105.1, on the reverse strand, counting down.
GGTTCCGGCGAAATCAAAAACTGTACAATTGATTCTAATAGAATTTCAGGAATTACCTGGAGTAACATTTTAAATCCTAATTTTATTAAAAATTGTAAAATTACTAATAATGGAATTGGAATAAACGATTCTATTTCCTGGGGTAATAGTTATATTGAAAAAAATATTATTGAAAAAAATAAAATTGGAATTATTAAAAAATCGGGAACTGATAAGGTTTTCTGTAATAAAATAAGTGATAATACTAATTGGGATTTATATTGTGATGGAAAAGACAATTTTTCTTTTTTTAGTAATAATGATTGGGGAACGGATGATTCAGCTATAATCTCCTCTCATATTTATGATGGGTATGATAATGTTAATTTAGGACTTGTTACATTTATACCTGTTGATACTACAAAATGTTATTCAGAAATCTGTAATCTACAGGTAAGTGCAAACGTTATCAATGCGAAATGTGATACTTGTAATGATGGTTCTGCTACCGCTTTTGTTATGAATGGTACAGCTCCTTATACTTTTACCTGGTACACTTCTCCTTTGCAAACAACTCAAACAGTATCGGGATTGAGACCAGGCACTTATACTGTGTGCGTTACCGATGCTAATGGATGTTCTGCTTGTAATTATTCTGTTATAGTTAATTCTTACAATTGTTCTTATTTTCAAATTTTTGCTAATTCGGCAAATGCCTCCTGTAGCACCTGTGCTGATGGTTATGCATGGGTTAGCGATACTATTTTTGGAGGCTATCAACCATATACATATCTCTGGAATACAGACCCTGTTCAAACTAAAGGAACCGCTGTCGGCTTACTGCCGGGGGACTATTCCGTTTGTGTTACAGATAAAAACGGATGTATCGCCTGCGATTCAGTAAAAGTTATTATTGGAGGATGTGATTTACAATTAAGTGTAAATATATCGGATGCGACCTGTGATACCTGTAGTAATGGCGCTGCTACAGCAAAAGTAAGTAAAGGGGTTAAACCATATACATATATCTGGAATACTTCGCCTGTTCAAACTTCTGAAACCGCTACCAATCTTAGTCCTGGAATTTATAGTGTTACTGCGACTGATGCTATTGGCTGCACTGTATCCAATAATTATATTTTAGTACAAACATTATGCTCTAATTTTTATTTTTTCACTAATTCCTCTGATGCATCCTGTAGCACCTGTGCCGATGGTTATGCCTGGGTTAGCGATACTATAGGAGGCACGCCTCCATATTCATATCTCTGGAATACTAACCCTGTACAAACTACACAAATAGCTACAGGGCTGCTACCCGGTGATTATTATGTTTGTGTTACTGATAAAAATGGATGTGTTGCCTGCGATACGGTGAAAGTTATTATCGGAGATTGCAATTTACAATTAAGTGTAAATATATCTGATGCGACCTGTGCTAGTTGTAATGATGGTGCTGCAACAGCTCAAGTAAGTAAAGGGGTTAAGCCTTATACTTATATCTGGAACACTTCGCCTGTTCAAACTACTGAAACTGCTACTAATCTTTATCCGGGTAATTATCGTGTTACTGTTACCGATGCGATAGGTTGTACAGCATCAGATGAATTCGTTATATCATATAAACTATGTTTAAATTTTTATATTTTAACAAATTCTAAAAGTGCAAGCTGTGGCAATTGTGCTAATGGATATGCCTGGGTTAGTGATACAATTTATGGTGGCACTCCTCCATATACTTATTTCTGGAATACAAATCCCGTACAAACTACACAAATAGCTTCAGGACTGTTGCCCGGTAATTATTATGTTTGTGTTACCGATAATAAGGGATGTATCGCTTGCGATTCGGTAACTGTTGAAAATCCAGATTGCTCTGCTTTTTTTGATCTTTACTCCACATCTACTCCGCATATCTATAATGCTGTGAACTTAGCTTCAGGAGTTGAACCGTTGGAATATTACTGGACCTGGGGTGATGGTTCTTTTGATACTATCGCTTATCCTACTCATAATTACGACTCAACAGGTTTCTATAAAATCTGCCTTCGTATTACCGACTTTATCGGTTGTGAAAAAACTTATTGTAATTCTTATTACCTGTTAAAATCAAATAAAGGTATGATCAGTGTTGTGGTAATACCTTATGATAATACAGGAATTAAACAAAAATTTGATAATAAATTATTTAAACTTTATCCAAATCCTTCATCAGATAATCTTAATATTGATTTAGGAAGCTTTATTAAAAATATAGAAATAACAATTTGCGATATTACGGGAAAAGATATATATGAATTAAAGTATAATGAAGTTCAAATAATAAATATTAACACCCGCTCCTTCCCCCCGGGTCTCTACCTTGTCCGCATCCAATCCCCCAACTCCACCACCACCCGCAAATTCATCAAATTCTAAAACCAACAGGAGCTAAGTTTTTAATTTATATCGTAGTAAGAAGTTACAAATCTGTGTTTGTTCAGGATGAGTTTTTATATTCACCATTTACCGGGGATTTTTTCAGAGCAGAAAGAGCAGGCGGAGTTTTTGATATAATTATTGATAATTGCATGCCCGCGACGTTGGATAATTATTTTTTTACATTTGGGACAGTAGGTGTTTTCTGATTTATGTCCCGGCACATTACCAAGATAAACGAATTTTATTCCTGTTGCAATAGCTATATCGCGGGCTTTCTCAAGGTGTGAGACAGGCGTTTCAGGCAGTTGGGTGAGTTTATACATAGGGTAGAAGCGGTTGAAATGTAAGGGATAATTAGCAAAGCCGTTTTTAACTAACCATTCGCACATCTTCTTTATCATTTCAAAGTCGTC
>JAGODS010000104.1 GCA_017998135.1 Bacteroidales bacterium | reverse complement strand
GCAAAAAGGCAAAACCAAAAAATTGTCAACCAGGGTGGACTTAACCCCTATGGTTGACCTTGCTTTTCTGCTTATTACTTTCTTTATGCTCACTACCTCTATGATTAAGCCGCAAACTATGGAAATTAGTATGCCTACCAAAGAGAATCTGGATGAAAAAGAGCAACCTAAAATTAAAGCTTCAAGAGCTATTACTATTATTATTGGGGGACAAGACTCCGTATTTTATTATCTGGGAACAAGAGAAAATAATATAGACCCTGAAGTTGTTTTATCTGATTACTCACCTGCAGGATTAAGAAAAATATTATTACAAAAGAACGCAGAAGCTGTTCTGAAAATAATGGAACTAAAAAAGAAAAAAGAAAACAGACAACTTAAAGAAGAAGATTATAAAGAAAAGGTTAGAGAAATAAAAAGTGCCAAAAATGCACCTGTAGTTCTTATCAAAGCCTTAGATGAATCAACTTACAAAAATCTTGTTGATGTACTTGACGAAATGCAAATTTGCAATATAGGCAGATATGCTATTGTTGATATATCTCCTTTTGATAAAGAATTATTAGCTAAATATAAGAAAACAAAAATATAAATTTTACGTTTAATAAATAAGAAATAATTGCAAATATGCGATACCAAAAAATTAACATATTTTCCGATGACTGGTGCGAACTTGTTTTTGACAACAAAAACAAAGAATATGGCGCTTATGTACATAGGAAACTTTCAAATAAAAGGCATCTCTTTGCTCTTATAACAGCTTCTGTGTTATTTCTACTTGCTGTCAGCACTCCTACTATTTTAAAAACCATACTTCCAAAACAGGAAGAAAGAAATGTTGAAATTACTATGCTGGCTGATTTAAAGATGGAAGATAATAAACCCAAAGACGAGAAAATAGAAGATTTGCCTCCCCCCGAACCTCTTAAAAGTTCTATACAATTTACCCCCCCGGTTATTAAAGCTGATAAAGAAGTTAATGATGAGGAAGAACTTAAAACTCAGGAAGAACTTACAGAATCAAAATTAACCATTTCTACAAAAGACATTAAAGGAACTGATGAAGAACATGGAAAACTTATTGAAGAAGTTGATAAAAACAAAGGATTGGTTCAGGAAGAAGAAACCAAACCTTTTTTAATCGTTGAACAGATGCCTGAATTTCCAGGCGGTACCGAAGAAATGGTTAAATATATTCAATCTAATGTAAAATATCCCCAGTTAGCAAGAGAAACCAACATACAGGGCAAAGTTTACGTTACCTTCGTAGTAACCAAAGACGGGAGAATATCTAATGTTAAAGTGCTAAGAGGTATCGGAGGCGGTTGCGATGATGAAGCTGTAAGAGTTATTAAATCTATGCCTACCTGGAAACCCGGCAAACAAAACGGCATTGCTGTCCCGGTTCAATTCAGCATCCCTGTTAATTTCACACTGCGTTCCTGACAATATTATATAATTCCGCTTTGTAATTTCCTGAATAAACAATACTCTATGAATAGTAAGAAGGAATTACTATTTAATTACAACAATTTATGAATAAAATCTTTCAATATATCGGTCTATTTATGGTTCTGATATATTTTGGAATGGGATGCGCTCTGATTTTCACTCCTACTTTTTATAAAATTCTTAAACCTTCTTATTCAATAATACTTGGAATACTTTTTGTTGCATATTCAATATTCAGAGCTTACAGAATTTTTAAATATTTTAGAAAACAAAATAATGAAAATAATTAATACAGGCAAAGATCAACGGTCATTAGTCCACAAAAATCTAATTTGCGGAGTATTATTATTATTTTCTTTTATAATGTTTTCCTGTAATACTGACCCTGTAAAATATGGAGAATCAGCTACAACAGGCAATATAAAAATTGGAGTTGATGAAACATACAGCATTATTATGAATTATGAAACCGAAGTGTTCGAAAAATTATATATTTATGCTAAAGTAAAACCTGTTTATAAAGCTGAAATTGATATTTTTAACGCTTTAATAAAAGATAGCTTTAAATTGGTTGTTGCTGCACGCAAGCTATCATCCGAAGAATACCAATATTTCATTCAAAAACAAATATATCCCAAGCAATTAAAAATAGCTATTGATGCTATCGCTTTAATAATAAACAAACAAAATACAGATAGTCTTTTAACTATAGAACAATTAAAGCAAATCCTACTTGGAAATATTACTAACTGGAACCAGATTAACAAAACCTCCAAAAATGGAGAAATAAAAGTAGTCTTTGACAATACCAAATCAAGCACAGTAAGAACAATAATAGATTCGGTTACAAAAACCGCTAAATTATCAGACAGATTAAGAACACTCAAAAAAAATAATGAAGTAATTGACTTCATAGCCAATAACCCTAACGCAATAGGTATAATTGGAGTAAGCTGGATAAGTGATAAATCGGATTCTACTGTTAGAAATTTTATGAATAAAATAAGAGTGATGGGCTTAAGCAGAAAGCAGACAGCCACGCCTACCAACAGTTATCAGCCTTACCAGGCATACATTGCCAAAGGCTTATATCCGCTGACAAGATATGTTTATGTAATTGATTGCGACCCAAAAGCGGGACTGGCGGCAGGCTTTGCTTCTTTTTTAGCCAGCGATAAAGGGCAGAGAATTATTTTAAAATCGGGAATTTTTCCCGCAACTCAACCTGTCATAGTCAGAGAGATTGAAGTTAATGATGGGTTTTAAGATGTTTTTTTAGGACTTTTAACCGTAAGCTAAAGCAGAGTGTAAAAGATAGAGACGAAGTGTGGACGCTTTGACTAACGGGTGTAGAGGCTTCGCCTAACGGAGATGAATTTTGAATTATTAAATAAATAAATGATGAAAGCTTATTTAAAAAAATCAGGATATTTAATAGTTTTATCCTTTATTACTTTAAGCGTATATGCTCAAAGCTATGATAAAGGAATAAAATTATTAGAACAGCAACAATTTGGCAGCGCCAAAAATTGGTTTAAACAGCAATTACAAAAGCAAGCTTCAGATGCAAGATTATGGTATTTTTTCGGAGAATTATATTTTACACAAAATATAACTGATTCGGCTAATTATTGTTATAGTAGAGGCTTGTCTGTTAATGCTACAGACCCAATAAACAGTGTAGGAATAGCAAAAATACTCTTTATTAATTCCAAACCCATAGATGCCAAAAACAGTCTTTTACAGATAATTAAATCTAATAAAAACTCAAAAGACCTGCAATTTTATCTTGCACTTGCCGAGGCTTATAAGACAGGCAAAGAATATACTTTAGCCTTAGAACAATTAAACAAAGCCAAAGATATATCAAAAAATGCTGCAGAAGTCTTTATTAAAAGAGGCGATATAGCACTTGCACAATTAAATCTATCGCCGCAGAAGGCAGGCGAAGCCGCCAATGAATACGAAAGAGCCGCTTTCTATAATAAAAACTACCCTTTGGCTTATTATAAACTCGGGCAGTTATACGTCTTAGCCAGGAATTACGGCGAAGCGTTGATAGCCTTTGAAAATGTTCTTAAAACAGATACTAATTTTATACCTGTTTATAAAGATTTAGGAGAATTATATTTCACAACCGGAAAATTTGAAAAAGCTGCCAATGCCTATTCTAAATATATTAAAATATCCGAATATAATTTTAATGATATAGCCAGATATGCTCAAATGTTATTTTTCAGCAAGAACTATAGCGAATCATATAAGATTATAGATAAGATACTTACCAAAGACCCCAATAATTTTGTTATGTTAAGACTACAGGCATACAATAGTTATGAAACCAACGATACTGCCAAAGCCCTCAAATCAATGAACAGTATGCTTAAATTAGTTAATGAAAAAAATAAGCTCCTGATAAACGACTATGAATATTTCGCTAAGATCTTATCCGCAACAAACAGAGATTCGCTTGCCATTATATACTATCAACTTATTATTAAAGAAGATAGTTCGCAGAATTTATTATATGAAAATATAGCAGAGGCTTATTATAAAATGAAAAGATATCCACAAGCTATCGCTTATTACAAAAAATACTTAAAAACTTTGGCAAATCCAAAATCAAACGATTATCATCAGCTTGGCAGAACCTGCTATATATATATTACTAATGAAGTTAGCCCCTTAGACACTGTTACAAAAAAATTCTATGCAACTACCGGAGATTCCATTTATTCAAAAGTAATTGAGCTGCTACCGGAACATTTTATGGGATATCTATACAAAGCACGAATAAATGCAGTGCTTGACCCTGAAATAAACAAAGGGTTGGCAAAACCTTTTTATGAACAATTGACTAAAATTACCGAAACTAATCCTGAAAAATATAAAAAGGAACTGATAGAAGCCTATTCCTACTTAGGGTATTATTACTATGTAAAAAATGATATACCCACTTCTAAGACATTCTGGGAAAAGATATTGGTTTTAGACCCTGATGATAATAAAGCCAAAGAAGCTTTAAAAGGCTTAAGCAAACAAAAATCCAAAAGTAAATAAAAGGGATTTATAACAACAATAGTTATTTATTCTAACAAACTCAAAGCCTTGCAGATTTAAAAAATTTGTAAGGTTTTTTTATTCCTTAACAAGAATACCTTTATCAATAATCAAATCATCTTTAATTAGATTGAAATAAAAAAGACCTTTGTTTAAATAATTTGTATTAATAGTTGACGAAATAGAGGGGTGAAATGATTTATTTATAACAGATTTTCCTGTAATGTCATAAATTCTTAAAACAAAGCAGGAGTTTTTATTAAGAATATCTTCTGGTAAATCTATTTTAATTTCACTGTTAAAAGGATTAGGATATATTTTTATATTATTTTTCCTGGCGTTAATGTTATTCATACCGCCTGTCCTGTCAGAGCAGTTGCTGCCATCTGAAAGAAGATTGCAGGCATAAAGATTGAACTGGTTGTTCATAAACCTGTTCCAACAAACAATAGCTTGTCCTTTAATATTTGGAACGACAACAAAGTCAAGATTAGGCATTGCAACCATACCCATAGGAAAAAGATTTATCTTACCGAAATTGGAACCCTGTACAGGCCATGCATCATATAAAGCACCTGTAGAATCAAGTGCAAGAGCTTTAAGGAGTTCAGGACTGCCTGTAATATCTTTATAAAAGATATACATTCCTTTGCGACCGTCAGAAACAACTTTGGGATATGCAGAAGTGCCATTAGCACTTACAGATTTATTTACCCAGATTGTATTACCATTAGGCGCTTTTTTTAAAGCATATAAATCATAAGAATTTTCGTAATTATTATTAACAATAAGAAAATTACTCTGTTCATCTTTAGTGATTTCTACATAACTTATCCCGTCTCCTGTGGCTGACCTACCTGAAATATATTTACCCCACTGTTCAAGTTTAGTCTCGCCTGAAGGTGATATTCGCTGCATAAAAATTTCGCCATTACCTGTCATCCTTGATTCCAGCCAAAAAGCAATAACATTGTCAAGGTTATCCATAAAAAGAAAATGCTCTTTGCTGATGTCAGGCCAAACCAAAGGACCTAAAGAAAGAGCCAACCCATTCTTATCCCAACCTGCATCCTGTTTTCCATCAACAGTATTAAATTTTTTAAGATAAAGACTTGTTTTACCAATACCTCCGACAAAATACATAACATAAACAGAACTGCCATCATTACTTATGATTATACGGGGATAATAAGCTCTGCTATCAGTAGTATTGCTAACAATAACAGCGTCTTTGTCATAACCTTCAGCTATATTCCCGGTGCTGTCAATATGTTGAAGCAAAACATCCGTTGAAGACGGATCCATATCAGCGTTAAAACGGGTCCAAGTAACAAAACAACCTTTATGTTTGTCGCTAAAGAGTATGGGATATTGGTCGTTGACCGTATCGGAAGAAGTTATTAGCAAAGCTTTGCCTTTGTTCCAGAGCGGAGTTCCAGCAACAGAATATTTCTGAATAAAGATTTTTAGTTTAGTGCTTTCTTCAGTTTCGCCCTGCCAGGCAACAATAGCGCCCTGGTCTTCGGAAGTAATAACAACAGGCGCCCACTGGTTATCTTTGAAGGTTAATTGTATCCCGCCCTGTGGCCATCCTGCTTTTACAGTGCCATCTGCGGCAATAGCATTAAGGTAAATATCGCCATAATGCCCTTCCGTATAAGTTGCCACCCATGTAATATAAACCGAACCGTCATTCATAAGAGACATTATAGGACGATGAGCGTGAGCATTAGTAGAAATCCTCGTTCCGCCATCAACCCACTGGCTATAAGATTTAACAAAGGAAAACAAAAAGAGCAAAAGCAAAAGGCAGCCCAATAAAGAATTAAAAAGAATAGATTTTTTCATAACCATAATATTTAATTAATATATTTATCATTATTATCTTAAAATTTTCAAATTTTTAATAAATAAAATAATTCTTTCTCGCAAAGCACCCAAAGGAAATATTTCAGATGGAAAAACACGGAAAGAAGCGTGGACGATTCGCCTAACTGTGTATATCTTGCCAAAATAAAATAAATCTTTATTTTAGAAGAGCTTTAATGCCTGGCAATTCTTTTCCTTCAATATATTCCAGCATAGCACCACCTCCAGTAGAAACATAGCTAATCTGGTCGGCAAGGTTATACATATTGATAGCAGCGACAGAATCGCCACCGCCAACCAATGAATAAGACCCGCTGATAGTTGCGCTTGCAACGGCAATAGCAATAGCTTTAGTACCCTGTTTAAAGTGAGACATTTCAAAAACGCCCATAGGTCCGTTCCAAAGTATAGTCTGTGATTTATTAATGATTTCGGCATAACGCCTACAGGTTTTTTTACCAATATCCAGACCTATCCATCCATCAGAAATATTTTCAGCAACTCCTTCCCTGATATTGGCATCATCTGTAAAGTTATCAGCAAGAATAGCGTCAGTAGGTATGTAAAGGTTAATACCTTTAAGCATAACTTCGGTAACAATTTCTTTAGCATCTTCAATTTTATCCTGTTCAATCATAGAACCGCCAATTTTACCTCCAAGCGCCTTTATAAAAGTAAAAGCCATCCCGCCGCCAATAATTAAATTATCAACACGGTTGAGCAGATTTTTTATAATAGGTAATTTGGTAGATATTTTTGCCCCACCTATAATAGCTGTGAAGGGAGGCGTAGCATTATTAAGCACTTTATTAAGGTTCTCAATTTCATTTGCGAGTAGTAAGCCAAAGTATTTTTTGTTAGGGAAAAATTGAGCAATAGTAGCGACAGAAGCGTGATTCCTATGAGAAGTAGCAAATGCATCATTGACATAATAATCTGCTATAGATGATAGTTCTTTGGCAAACTTAACATCTCCCTTTTCTTCTTCAGGATAAAATCTTAAGTTCTCAAGCAAAACAACATCGCCTGGTTTTAGTTTGGAGCAGACTTCTTTAGTTTTATCACCAAACAAATCGCGTGAGAAAATAATGTTTTTTGATAAATATTTGGTAAGTACCGGCACTATTGGCGACAAAGAATAATCTTCTTCATAACCCCCTTTAGGACGCCCAAGGTGCGACATAAGAATAACCGAAGCACCGTCTTCGAGAATTTTTTTAATTGTGGATAAAGATTCCCGGATACGGGTATCATCAGTTATCTGACGGTTATGGTTAAGAGGAACATTATAATCAACTCTTATAAGCACTTTTTTGCCTTTAAAATTAACATCATTAATAGTTTTCATATAAAAAAAAGATAAAATTTTCAGGGTGTAAAAATAAAAAATATTTATTAATAATTACATAAATTGACAAATAAAATTTCTCCTGTTTAATGCTTAACTTAGCACAGGGCGACAAACATAAACTGATTAATCCCTCAATCATATTAAAAAATATGCAACTACTCAGCAGCTGATTAAATACCAAGTACTAAGTACCAAGTACCCAAACATACATAATTTTATTTTTATTTTTTAACCTTAGTATAAAACTTTAAATCCCTTATATACCAACCTTATTAGCTTATTTTGATGTATAAATGTTAATAAATAAAATAATAAGGTAGATTTTGTTTCTTTCATTGCTTATACTAAGGTTTATTAGGTTTTTACAATATATAAACTCTAAAATTTCACTGCTGAGTAATTACAAAAAATATATATACTTTTGAGGCGGATTAAATTTTATGAAAAACATCTTTTTTTTATTTATGTTCTTGTTTTTACTGGCAGTATCAACTGTTAATGCGGATGATAGTCTAAGCAAAAAAGCCCCTACATTTCATAAATATTTTTTATTTACTGCCTTAGATTCAAATTTTGTTCCAGAATTAATTGATTTAGTTGACCCAAATCTATCCACTTTTCACATCTATGACCCTGCTTATCAGAAAGATATATTCTCGTCAAATATGGGGAATAC
>JAGODS010000103.1 GCA_017998135.1 Bacteroidales bacterium | reverse complement strand
GGGTTGGGATAAATGCTTACAGAGCTAATTGGAAAAGTGTCATCAATATTATTAATTATAGAAATATTTGCTTTTGCAATCAACCAGTTGTCAGGATCAAAGAAAATAGAATCAGGCAGGAATGAAAGTTTTGTTTTGAATGTTTGATGGTTACTTATATTATTAAATATTAAAGTAGTATCTTTAGATTGATTTTTAAATTTTAATGCAACAGGTAATTTAAAGAAGCTAACAGAATTATGCGATTGACTTTGATTGAAGATAATATTAAGACTATCATCAGAATTTTTAATAACATTTATATCATAAATTGGATAACCTTCACCATAATACCAGTCATCAAAGAAGTAGGTTAAATCTTTAGAGCTGGCAGTTTCGCAATGAGTTTTAAAGTCTGAAAATTTGGCAAAATTATATGTGAGGTTATTATTATTAAGATAATTATGAATAGCGTTATAAAAGTCAGCATCGCCCATTACCCAGCGTAAAGTATGTAAAATCATAGCTCCTTTATTATAAACTAATCTGGGATCAAAAAGTTTGTCAATATTAATAGTATCAGTAACATAAACCGAACCATCAGGTTTAGAAGTAATATGATTGATTTTCATTTGTTTCCAGATATTCCAGTAGTAATGATCAGGAAAGATATTTTCATAGCATAAACCGGTTAGATAAGTGGCAAAACCTTCATTGAGCCATAAATCAGGCCAACTTGAATGAGTAATCATATTTCCGAACCACGAATGAGCAAGTTCGTGTGCAATAATTTCAAAATTAAAAACTCCGAGAAAGGTCATAGTCTGGTGTTCCATTCCGCCATCCCAGCCAATCTGGCAGTGACCATATTTTTCCTTTTTAAATGGATATGGTGAAAATTTATTGCAGAAGAATTGCATAACAGGAATTGTAATTTCAGTTTGATTTATAGTTTCGGTAGTGTCCTCAGGGTAAACATAGTTTTGAATTTCTATAATATCTGACTGTCCCTGTCCTGTAGCAGCAAATTCAGAAAAAACTATATAATCGGATACTGCGAAAGCAATAAGATAGGCTGCTATCGGATACTTGTGTTTCCAATGGTAAATCTTAAAAGGATCTGCAAGAATTTCGGTTACAAGTAATCCATTAGCAACAACCCTGAATTGTTTGGGGGTTTTTATAATAATATCAATAGAATCAATTTTATCATTAAGACTTTGTTTGCAAGGCCACCAATCTTTGCAACCGTAAGGTTCTGATAAAGTCCATATTACAGGTTTATCTTTATTTATACCGTGATAACTCTGGGTGAAAGAACCCAAACCTGTACTATTTACAGGAACTCCTTTGTAATATATAGTAAGCGAATCTAATGAATTAAGGGCTAAGCTATCATTGAGAGTAATTTTAATTATGTCATTACTATTAATTCCGTGATTGAAATTAATTTTAATTCCTTTTTGAGTAACAGAATCAACCACAAGTAAAGAGTTAAGCTCAAACTCAATTTCTGAAATTTTATCAGCTTTAGCAGTAAAATATGTAGTAACAGAACCTTTTATATAGAAAGTATCAGGGTCAATATACCAGTTAAACCTATGATATTTTACATCATAATTATTACCTGAAAAATTAACGTTTTTAGAATTATTTTTATAAAGATATGATTTTTTCTTTAAATCAGCCATACTGTTAATAGTCTTATTATCAGGTGCAATCTGAGAATATGAATAATTTATTACAAGGATTAAAAATAAAAAAATAATTTTGTAAATCTTTAGTTTCATAAAATTGAGATTAAAAATTAGATTTACAAAATTATATAATTTTTAATACATAGTATAAATTTGAAAATGTTTATGAATTAAAAATACTTAACAGTGAAAATAAATATTAAAATAATATATGTAATATTTCTAACAATTTTATTTGCAGGTTGTGCAACTATAGTTGCACCTACCGGTGGCGAACAGGATAAAATGCCACCTAAGATAATTAATAGCTTACCTGCAAATAAAAGTATCAATTTTAACAGTAAAGAAATTGATATTAGTTTTAGTGAATTTATAAAAACTCTTAATCAGGGAAAGCTCAGTATTTCTCCTTTTACAGATACTCTTCCAGAAATAAAAGTTAAAAGGAAGAGACTTGTAATAAAGCTAAATAATAAGTTGAAAAAGGATATAACTTACAATATTGATTTAAGCGATGTAGTTGCTGATATTACAGAAAATAATGCTGTTAAGGATTTAAAATATGTTTTTTCAACTGGTGCCTACTTAGATTCTTTGTCATATATCGGCAGGTTGATAGATTCTTATACATTAAAGCCTGAAAAAGATTTATTTGTAATGCTTTATGATAAATACTCCGATTCTGTTCCTTATAAATCAAAGCCTTTGTATTTATGCAAAACCGATGAAAAAGGTTTTTTTAAGTTTTCTAATATTAAGGATAATAAATACAAATTTTTTGCTTTAAAAGATGAAAATTCCGATTATCTTTATAATTCATTAAAAGAAAAAGTTGCATTTATAGATACTCTTATTAAACCATTTTATATAAATGATACTGCGAAAACAGATTCAAATAAAATTAGTGATTTGTTTATGTTTCAGGCAAAGGATAGTATCCAGAAACTTATTCGCATTGATGTTGTTAATAAAAGACAGATAGGGATAGTTTTTAAGAATCCTTTGATTAATCCCCAATTTGAGATTTTAAATAATCCAGGCAATAAACGTCTGATTTATGAAATATCTAATGATAGGGATAGTGTTTTGTTATGGTTTATTGATGAGATGACAGATAGTTTTAAGTTGAAAATTTCTGACAAAAAATATTTTTCCGATACTATTGATTTATTTATATATAAACAAGGAACACAGTCGGCAGCAAGAAAAAAGAGCAAGGAGAATTTTCAGTATAAAATTAATATTAATAAGCAAAATAAGATTGAAAGTTATCAAAAACTCATTATAACAAGTTTGTTACCTCTGACAGAATATAAATTTGATAAAATATTGGTAATTGATAAAAAAGACACCATAAGACATTTGAAAATCTCTTTTGATTCACTTAAAAGACAAATAATAGTAAATAATGAATTTAAACAGGGTATTGAATATACATTATTTATACCTCCCAACAGCTTTACTAACCTTCTTGGTTTGAGCAATGATTCAATAAAAAGAATTTTTTCGTTTAAATCTACTAAGGATTACGGGGAAATAAGTCTTAATGTGAATTTTAATAAAGCACAGACGCCTGTGATAATCTGTCTTTTAAATGAAAAAGATAAAATAATAAAAGAAAAGATAATACATAGTTCCGGTATAGTTAAATTCAATAATTTAATACCTCAAAACTACAAACTTAAAGTAATTATTGATAAAAATCAAAATAATCGTTGGGATACGGGAAATTACTTAAGGAAGCAACAACCCGAAAAGGTTTATATTTATAGTAAATCATTAATAGTCAGACCTGATTGGCTTACAGAAATAGATTGGAAAATTTTTTAACATTTTTTAACAATTATATTCTTTTAAAGTATATTTTTGCACCCGCAATTAAATATTAAATATTATGAATATTTCACATATTGAACATATCGGTATTGCTGTTAAAGACCTTACTGTTGCCAGAAAATTCTATGAAGAGGTACTGGGTCTGAAATGCGAAAATATTGAAAAAATTGATGAACAAAAAGTAATAACTGCTATTTATAAAATTGGTCAGACTAAAATAGAGCTCCTTGAAAGTACCGACCCTGAAGGTCCGATTGGTAAATTTATTGAAAAAAAAGGAGAAGGTTTACATCATATTGCTTATGCTGTTAATAATATTGAAGCTGCTTTAGCTGACGCCGAAAGTAAGGGAATTCAGCTTATAGACAAGAAACCAAGGATTGGTGCAGAAGGCTTAAGTATCGCCTTTTTACATCCAAAGTTTACCAATGGCGTTTTGCTCGAGTTTTGTGAAGACAAGAAGTAAAACGACATTTATAAATGTGTTAATTTTATAATTTGATAAATTAAAATTTCTATAGCCGGTTGACAATAATCTCCGGACTTATTAAATAAATATTAAAATGAAGACTAACCAGGAAAGAATTAATGAATTGCTTGATTTAAGAAATAAAGCAAAATTAGGTGGTGGTGAAAAAAGGATACAATCCCAGCACCAAAAAGGAAAACTTACTGCAAGAGAAAGAATAGATCTTTTATTGGATGAAGATAGTTTTGAAGAATTTGATATGTTTGTTTCTCACAGATGTATTGATTTTGGTCTTGAAAAAGAGAGTTATCTCTCTGATGGTGTGGTTACGGGTTATGGAACAATAGACGGCAGGCTGGTCTATGTTTTTTCCCAGGACTTTACTGTTTTTGGAGGTTCTTTATCCGAGATGTATGCTGCCAAAATATGTAAAGTAATGGAAAAAGCTATGAAAGTAGGCGCTCCTGTGATAGGAATAAATGATAGTGGTGGTGCAAGAATACAGGAAGGCGTTAAGAGTCTTGGCGGCTATGCTGATATTTTTCAGAATAATATCCTTGCTTCTGGTCTTATACCTCAAATTTCTGCTATTTTCGGTCCTTGTGCCGGCGGAGCTGTCTATTCCCCTGCTTTAACAGATTTTATTGTTATGTCTAAAAAAACAAGCTATATGTTTGTAACAGGACCAAAAGTAGTTAAAACAGTAACAGGCGAGACAGTTACCTCTGAAGAATTAGGAGGCTCATCAATACATTCTACTAAATCAGGTGTTTCCCATTTTACTGCTGAAGACGAAAGAGAAGGCATTCTGCTTATTAGAAAATTGTTCAGTTATCTGCCTTCAAATAATCTTGAAGATCCTCCATTAGCTTTATGCGATGACCCGATTGACAGATTGGATGATAGTCTGAATGAAATAGTACCTGAAAACCCCAACAAACCTTATGATGTTAAGGAGGTAATATCTTCAGTTGTTGATAATTCTGAATTTCTTGAAGTTCAGCGAGATTATGCTCCCAATATTGTTATTGGCTTTGCCAGATTTAACGGTATCTCTGTCGGAATTGTTGCTAATCAGCCTAATTACCTTGCAGGAGTCCTTGATATAAATGCGTCACGAAAAGCAGCTCGTTTTATAAGGTTTTGCGATGCTTTTAATATTCCATTAGTAACATTTGTAGATGTTCCCGGATTTTTGCCCGGTACAGCACAGGAATACGGCGCAATTATACTTCACGGAGCTAAATTACTTTATGCTTATGGGGAAGCTACGGTTCCAAAAATCACTATTATTTTAAGAAAGGCTTATGGCGGTGCTTATGATGTAATGAGTTCTAAACATCTGAGAGGTGATATTAATTATGCATGGCCCTCTGCAGAGATAGCAGTTATGGGTCCTAAAGGAGCTATTGAAGTCTTACTTAGTCGCGAGTTATCAAATATTGAAGATGAAAAAGCAAAAGTTAAATTAATCAAAGAAAAAGAGGATGAATATAGGGAAAAATTTGCTAATCCTTATGTAGCTGCTAAATTTGGATATATTGATGATGTTATAGAGCCTCGTAATACTCGTTTTCGTATTATCAGAGCTTTACAATCTCTCGCTACCAAAAAGGACAGCAATCCTCCCAAAAAACATTCAAATCTTCCTTTATAATAATTATATATCTATTAGTTATGTGTATAGAATTAATTTTATTGGGTCAAACATTAATTTTTGTTAGTCAGAAAGCTGATCAAATTAAGGAAACTGACCCTTACGGAATAGGTATGGTTATAATTGCTATGGGTACTGTTTTTTTATCTCTTACTTTTTTATATTTGATTTTTAAATATCTTGGCAGAGCCTATAATATTGATATTAAAAAAAGAATTCTAATAAGAAAAGGAAAATATGAGGAAGCTGGGCAATTAAAAGAAATAACTTCAGGCGAAGTTAATGTTGCTATTGCTTTAGCTATCCATCTTTATACTTCGCAGTTGCACGATATTGAAAGTTCTAAACTTACTATCCAGAGGGTTGCTAAAACATATTCCCCCTGGAGTTCTAAAATTTATGGACTAAGAAAAGATCCGAGATAAGTTGCTAATCTGTCAATTAAAAAAAATATTTTAAAACTTTAAGTTCAAAACTCAAAATTTAATTACAAATGAAGAAATTCAAATTTACAATAAACGGAAATACTTATGATGTTGAAATAGGTAATATAGAAGATAATATTGCAGAAGTTTCCGTTAACGGAACTTTATATAAAGCTGAATTAGATAAGAATATTGAAACAACTAAAACACCTAAATTAGTTCGTACAAAGGTCGTTCCTTCTACCGATTCTCATCCATCCACTACTAAAACTTATAGCCCTGATGCACCTAAAGGAAGTGGTACTGTTAAATCTCCTTTGCCTGGAGTAATACTCAGTTTACATATACAACAGGGGGATAAAGTTGCTGTTGGACAGAAACTTATAACTTTAGAAGCAATGAAGATGGAGAATAATATCAATTCAGACAAAGATGGTATTGTTACGCAGATAAATGTTAGAAAAGGAGACAATGTTATGGAAGGCGATACTTTAATTATAATAGGTGATTAAAATTAACGGAATATATTATTATGAATACAGA
Source organism: Bacteroidales bacterium (assembly GCA_017998135.1). Taxonomy (GTDB): domain Bacteria; phylum Bacteroidota; class Bacteroidia; order Bacteroidales; family JAGODS01; genus JAGODS01. The sequence continues at coordinate 1,855 of JAGODS010000103.1, read as the reverse complement.
ATTTATTGAATTTATTAAGGAGCATCTGACAACTTTTTTTAATTATACTTCTTTTGCAAATTTTACAACTGGTCATATAATAATGATTATTGTCGGTCTTATTTTTATAGTTCTTGCTATAGTCAAAGAATATGAGCCTTTGTTATTAATTCCAATAGGTTTTGGAATTATTATTGGAAATATACCCTTTGCTCCAGGACTTAAAATTGGAATTTATGAACAGGGTAGTGTAATGAATTATTTGCATTTTGGAGTTATGCAGGGAGTATATCCGCCTCTTATTTTCTTAGGCATTGGAGCAATGACCGATTTCTCAGCTTTACTTTCTAATCCTAAATTATTGCTAATAGGAGCAGCGGCTCAGTTGGGTATATTCGGAGCTTATAGCCTGGCTTTATTATTTGGTTTTACAGCTCAGCAGGCTGGAGCTATTGGTATTATTGGAGGTGCGGACGGACCTACTGCTATTTTTCTTTCTTCTAAATTAGCTCCCGAACTTATAGGTGCTGTTGCTATTTCTGCATATTCATATATGGCGCTTGTACCTCTCATCCAGCCACCTATTATGAAACTTTTTACTACAAAAAAGGAAAGATTAATTAAAATGAAACCCCCGCGAGCTGTGTCAAGAAAAGAAAAAATATTATTTCCTATCATAGGTTTACTTTTAACTTGTTTTATAGTTCCTACAGCTTTACCTTTACTTGGAATGTTGTTTTTTGGCAATCTGCTTAAAGAAAGTGGTGTTACCAATCGCCTTGCTGAAACTGCAAGAAATGCTTTAATTGACATTGTTACTATACTAATAGGTATTACAGTTGGGGCTTCAACTCAGGCTACTACTTTTCTTACAAAACAATCTATAGGTATTTTTATACTTGGTGCTATTTCTTTTATGATTGCTACATCTGGCGGTGTTTTATTTGTTAAATTTCTTAATCTTTTTCTTAAAGAGGGGAATAAAATTAATCCGCTTATCGGTAATTCCGGCGTTTCTGCTGTGCCTGACAGTGCAAGGGTTTCTCATGTGGTAGGTCTTCAATATGATAAAACTAATTATTTATTAATGCACGCAATGGGACCTAATGTCGCTGGTGTTATCGGCAGCGCTGTCGCTGCAGGTATATTACTTAGCTTCCTTCATTAAAATATCAAACCTCACTGGGTTATTCTTGTGTGAGTATTCAAGTTAAAAAAATTCCGGATATTTTTTTCTGAAATCTTTTAGCTTTAGTTAAAATGTTTCACATTTTGCAAAATGTGAAACATTTAACCCGTGGAGGCAATCTGTTTAAACGAATTAACGTTATACGGTTCGTGGAGGCAATCTGTTTAAACGGATTGACGTTATACGGTTCGTGGAGGCAATCTGTTAAATCGGATTGACGTTATACGGTTCGTGGAGGCAATCTGTTAAATCGGATTGACGTTATACGGTTCGTGGAGGCAATCTGTTCAATCGGATTGACGTTATACGGTTCGTGGAGGCAATCTGTTTAAACGAATTGATGTTATACGGTTCGTGGAGGCAATCTGTTTAAACGGATTAACGTTATACGGTTCGTAGAGGCAATCTGTTTAAAAAAATAAACTAAATAAGAATTGTTATTACAATCTTAATTCGTTTATAAGTAATATAGTATTCAGATTATTGACAAGAGCAAATAAATATTTGAAACAAATTCATAGAAATCATTGTAACTAATCAGCAGCCGTTTAATAAGAAATGATAAAGGTTTCAAAACATACATAATTTTATTTTTATTTTTTTTAACCTTAGTATAAAACTTTAAATACCTTATATATCAACCTTATTAGCTTGTTTTGCTGTATAGATGTTAATAAATAAGGTAAT
>JAGODS010000102.1 GCA_017998135.1 Bacteroidales bacterium | reverse complement strand
TTTAAATCTTGCATTTTTTATAAAAGAGCGAAAATAAAGGAAATTTATGACTCTAGTATTTTAATTATTCTATAAACTATATAAATTTATACATTTTATTTTTTATTTTAATCCCTATTAGGCAAAGTATCAACACTTCTCCTATTTCATTAATTTTATTCATTTTCTGCCTTTCGTAATTAGTAATTCCTAAATCATAAAAACTACTATAAACTATGAAGAAAAAAATAAAAATATACTCTGTAAAAAATAAATTGCTTTAATTTGCAACGATTTTAAAATTAGATATTTTATGGCAAAGCAACTTGTGATAGTTGAATCACCTGCAAAAGCAAAGACTATTGAAAAATTTCTTGGCAAAGATTTTACTGTTAAGTCCAGTTTTGGACATATCAGGGATTTACCTAATGGCGAGATGGGTGTTGACGTTGATAAAAACTTTACTCCCAAATATGTCAGGCTACCTGAAAAAGAAAAACTTATTAAAGAACTTAAAAAACTCTCAGAAGACTCTGAATATGTGTGGCTGGCTACTGACGAAGACCGTGAGGGAGAAGCCATTGCCTGGCATTTGGCTGAAGAATTAAATATTAAACAGGAAAAAATTAAAAGAATAGCTTTTCACGAAATTACTAAAAACGCTATTCTTTATGCTATTGAAAACCCTCGCAGTATTGACCAAAATCTCGTTGATGCCCAGCAGGCAAGACGTGTTCTTGATAGGTTGGTTGGCTTTGAGATTTCTCCTATTTTATGGCGTAAAGTAAAACCCTCTTTATCTGCAGGAAGGGTGCAATCGGTAGCTGTCAGGCTTATCGTAGAAAGAGAAAAAGAAATTAAGAATTTTAACTCCACTTCTTACTACAGGGTTACTGCCGAGTTTTACTTTACCAAAGACAATGAGAAACATAAAATTAATGCCGAATTATCTGAAAAATTTGAAAAGAAAGAAGATGCTCTTAAATTCCTTAAAAATTGCATTAATGCCGAATATACCATTGAAGATATAGAAACAAAACCCTTAAAACGCAGCCCCGCCCCGCCTTTTACTACATCTACACTGCAACAGGAAGCCAGCCGTAAACTAAACTATTCCGTTTCCCGCACTATGCTTTTAGCTCAACGATTATATGAATCCGGTAAAATAACTTATATGAGAACCGATTCAGTAAACCTATCAGGAATGGCTCTTAACACCGCTAAAGAAGAAATAAAAAAAGTTTTCGGTGAAGATTATATTAAAACCCGCCAATACCAAACCAAAAGCAAAGGAGCCCAGGAAGCTCACGAAGCAATACGCCCTACATATATATCAACACGTAATTTAGAAGGTGATGCTGCTGAAGCCAGGTTATACGAATTGATTTGGAAAAGAACAATTGCCTCGCAGATGAGCGACGCCCTGATTGACAAAACCAATGTTACTATCAAAATTAGCACTAACTCTCAATATTTTATTGCTAAAGGAGAAATAATAAAGTTTGATGGTTTCCTTAAAGTTTACAACGAGTCGCAGGATGATGAGGAAGAAGATACTCAGAAAGTCAAACTACCCCCTATAACTATCGGGCAGAAATTATTATCAGAAGAAATTAAAGCTACTCAACGCTTTACACAGCATCCACCCAGATATAGCGAAGCTTCATTAGTTAAAAAACTTGAAGAACTCGGCATCGGAAGACCTTCAACCTACGCTCCTACTATCTCTACAATTCAAAAAAGGGAATATATTGTCAACGAAAGCAGAGAAGGCTCTATACGCGAATATGATATTATGATTCTTAACAAAAACGGTCTCTCTGAAACAAAAAACAACGAGAAAACAGACTTTGAGAAAAACAAATTATTTCCTACTGATATAGGAACCATTGTAACTGATTTTCTTTTATTATATTTCAATAATATTTTAGACTATAACTTCACAGCTAAAGTGGAACTTGAATTTGATGAAATAGCTGAAGGTAATAAGATATGGAACCGTATGATTAAAGATTTTTACATTGATTTTCACAAACAGGTAGAGGAAACAACTGAAAAGTCGGAAAAGATGAGCGGCAGCCGTTTACTCGGGACTGACCCCCAGTCGGGTAAAAATGTTTATGCTAAAATAGGACGCTTCGGAATGATGATTCAAATTGGCGAAAATACTGATAAAGAAAAACCTAAATTCGCTTCTATGCTTAAAGGTCAATCCCTTGACAAAATAACACTTGACGAAGCACTCGAACTATTTAAACTTCCCAGAGTTATCGGCAGGCAGGATGATGAAGAAATTGTCTCTGCTATCGGTAAATTCGGTCCCTACATCAGGTTTAAAGGAAAATTCTATTCACTCCCAAAAACTGAAAATCCTTTTACCATTACTCTTGACAAAGCTCTTGAACTGATAATGGCTAAACAGGAAAACAAAACTGTCATTAAAGAATTTGAAGAAGATAAAAATGTTATTATTAAAAAAGGCAGATACGGTCCTTATATTTCTTTCGGTAAAAACAATTACAGAATACCTAAAGATAAAACTCCTTCTGAACTTACTCTGAAAGAATGTATGGATATCATTGAAAAAGAAGCGGACAAACCCGCTAAGAAAACTAAAAAGAAATAAAACAATAAACAACGATAGTGTTTGTTAGGATTTGAGAAGGAAATTTGGAGTTTTATTATGGTTAAAGCACGAAATTGAAGGATAGTTCAATTCATTGGCTTAAGCCAACGCTAAGTAATTTACAATAGACTTTAGACAAATCAATAATTCAACAAATAAGCAATTTATAAATTATGGATATATCAATGTACTTTGAGCCTGTTAATCTCGCCGAAGTTGGTTTTGACAGGGACAACGACAAACTCCGTTATGGAGACCTAATTAACATTTATAGCCAGACAGGCGAAGAGCATTTTCCTGACCTTTCGGATATAGAGCTTGTAATAATAGGAGTAAAAGAAGACCGCGGTGCACCTGACAACAAAGGTTGTGCCGAAGCGCCTGACCTTGTCCGCAGGTATCTTTATCGCTTAATGCCTGGCAACAAAAAAATTAAAATAGCTGATTTAGGGAATATCATCAATGGTTTTGAAATTAATGATACTTATTTCGCATTACGAACCGTGCTTTGCGAGCTAATTCGTAAAGGTATAATCCCTATTATTATCGGAGGCAGCCAGGATTTAACTCTGCCTAACTATCAGGCTTATGAAAGTTTGTCTAAAATAGTTAATATTGTACAGGTTGACTCTTTATTTGACTTGGGAGATGCAGACATCAAATCCGAAAAACCTGTGGACTCGCACTCATATATTAGCCGCATCATTACTCTAAAACCTAATTTCCTTTTTACTTTTACTAATATAGGTTATCAGACATATTTTGTCAGCCAGAATGAGATGGATCTGATGAAAAGCCTTTATTTTGATATATACCGATTAGGCTTGGTACGCTCCGATTTAAAAGAAACAGAACCTATTATCCGCAATGCAGATATTCTTAGTTTTGACCTTTCCTCTATTCGTCAATCCGATGCACCCGGCAATGCAAATGCTACTCCTAATGGTTTTCTTGGCGAGGAAGCCTGCCAGCTTGTCAGATATGCCGGACTAAGCGACAAACTCAGCAGCATAGGCTTTTATGAAATAAATCCAGGATTTGATAATAATTATCAAACAGTCCACCTTACTGCTCAAATGATATGGTATTTTATTGATGGTTTCTGCAACAGGCAAAACGAACTTCCATACAGAAATAAGGAAAACTTTATTAAACTTGTAGTTACTATTCAGGATAATACCCATGACATTATCTTTTATAAAAGTAAAAAAACAGAAAAATGGTGGATGGAAATACCCTGTCCTAATGAACTTAAAGAAAAATTTGAACAGCATTACCTCCTGCCCTGCTCGGTAAAAGATTATCAGGACGCCTGTAATGACGATATTCCTGACAGATGGTGGCAGGCTTATCAAAAAATGATGTAAATAATTTATTATTTTTGCACTTCTATATTTCAATAATTCTATTTTGATAATTTGAAAATATCACAATTTAACATTTAAAATTTATTTAATATTATTATTATGAACAGAGATAATCAGGTATTTGAAATAATAAACAAAGAATACCAAAGACAAATTGAAGGAATTGAACTCATAGCATCAGAAAACTTCGTTAGCCCGCAGGTGCTTGAAGCTATGGGCTCTTGTATGACAAACAAATATGCTGAAGGCTACCCTGGTAAACGCTATTACGGGGGTTGTCAGTTTGTTGATATGACCGAACAACTCGCTATTGAGAGGGCTAAACAACTATTCGGTTGCGAATATGCCAATGTGCAACCACATTCGGGCGCCCAGGCTAATGCAGCCGTCTTCTTTGCCTTGCTTAAGCCTGGCGACAAATTTATGGGTCTTGACTTATCCCACGGCGGACATCTCTCCCACGGCTCGGCTGTAAACCTTTCTGGCATACTTTATCAACCTACACCTTATCACGTTAGTAAAGAAACAGGCAGGGTAGATTATGACGAAATGGAAAAAATAGCGATTGAGCATAAACCAAAACTCATACTTGCAGGCGCTTCAGCTTACTCACGCGACTGGGATTTTAAACGTATGAGAGAGATAGCTAACAAAGTAGGCGCTTTTCTTATGGCTGACATTGCTCATCCTGCAGGTTTGATTGCCAAAAAATTACTTAATAACCCTGTCCCCTATTGCGATGTTATAACTACAACTACTCACAAAACTTTACGCGGTCCTCGCGGCGGGCTTATTCTTATTGGCAAAGACTTTCCTAATCCACTTGGTATCAAAACACCCAAAGGCGAAACAAAAATGATGTCTGATGTTATTAATTCTGCTGTATTTCCAGGACAACAGGGCGGACCACTCGAACACGTCATCGCTTCCAAAGCAGTCGCTTTCGGCGAAGCTTTATCCGATAGTTACCTTGAATATACTAAACAGGTTATCAGCAACGCCAGTGTGATGGCTAAAGCCTTTAATGACAAAGGTTATTATATAATCTCAGGAGGTACTGATAACCATTCTATGCTTATTGACTTACGACCCAAATTCCCTAACCTGACTGGCAAACAGGTTGAAAACACTTTGGTTAAAGCCGACATCACTGTCAATAAAAATATGGTTCCCTTTGACAGCCGCTCTCCTTTCCAAACCTCAGGATTACGTATCGGTACTCCCGCTATTACTACAAGAGGAGCTAAACAGGAACTTATGACACTAATTGTTGACCTTATTGACGAAGTGCTTTGCAACATTGAAAACGAAGATATAATTAGCAAAGTAAAAAGCAAAGTAAACCAGACTATGAAACAATATCCGCATTTCGCCTGGTAACAAAAACAATCTACAAATCAGCTAATATACTAATTTGCTAATCTAATAATTTGCTAATTTACTAATATACTAATTTGCTAATCTGCTAATCTGCTAATTTGCTAATTTGCTAATTTGCTAATTTGCTAATTTGCTAATCTGCTAATCTGCTAATTTGCTAATTTGCTAATTTGCTAATTTGCTAATCTGCTAATCTGCTAATTTGCTAATTTGCTAATCTGCTAATCTGCTAATTTGCTAATTTACTAATCTGCTAATAAATATAACTCATAACTTATAACTCATAACTCTTTTATGCTTATCCGTGTAACAAAAGAATTTGCTTTTGAGATGGCTCACGCCCTATGGGGCTACGACGGTAAATGCCGCAATATTCACGGACATACCTACCGGCTACTTGTTACTCTTAAAGGCGAACCTATTAATGATGTTAATTCCCATAAAAATGGTATGGTTATTAACTTCTCCCTGCTAAAAGACATAGTAAACAAAGAAATAATCTCAATATTTGACCACTCGCTTGTCTTAAATGCTAATAGCCCTCACAGTCGCTTAAAAGATAACGATATGTCCTTTGATAAAATAGTACTTGTCCCCTATCAACCCACCTGTGAAAACCTGTTAGCCGATTTTGCCCTAAGACTGCAAAACCAATTTTCCCCTAACATCAATCTATACTCTCTTAAACTATACGAAACTATTACCTCGTATGCCGAATGGTTCGCCTCAGATAACAAATAAAAAAACAAACTCAATAACGCTAACTTTTATGAAAAAAACTTACTTATTTTACTGTCTTATATTCACAATAATAACTACGTCCTGCTCACAGTATAAATACTATTTCGGGATGGGCTATAAAGCGACACTTGATAACCGCAAAGACTGGGCTATAACTTACTACACCAAATCACTGCAATATAATTCAAAATATCCAAAAACTTACTTCAATCGCGGCTGTGTTTATACTGATTTAAAAGAATACGATAAAGCACTGGCAGATTTCCGTAAAGCCGAAGAATTAAAATTAGCAGACCCCGAACTATTCAATTATAAAGGCTTTGTTTTGATGCAAACTGAGAAATTCAATGATGCTATTGAATGTTTTAAGAAATCTATTAATCTTAATCCTCGCAACTCTTCTTCATATTTCAACCTCGCCAATGCTTATTCTGAAACCAAAAACTATAATGCTGCCCTTGACAACTTCACAAAAGCACTTAATATTTTTCCCAAATTCACCGATGCCTATATTAACAGAGCTTTCGTTTACAGTGAACTTAAAAAATACAACGAAGCCATCTCCGACTACTACAAAGCTATTGATATCAATCCCGACCTAAAAGCCGAAATCCTTCCCCTAATTGACAACCTTAACAAAGAAATGCAAAACAAATAAACCCGCTTTCAACTCTTTATATTACAAAAAACCCAGAAGGATAGATATAATGAATGTTGAATTTTAAATTACAAAATAAGAAATAATCGGATTGCTCAAACAGGAAAATTAGATATAATTACTTTTTATATTCAACATAAATTTTTTATAACCTGTACGATGAACGGCTTTATCTTTGAAGAGGGTGTCAAATTGCTGTTCAGTAAGGTTATCCCAGTCAGTTTTAGTCATTTGTAAAAGCTGCGGGTCGGGAATAAGGTCAGGCATTGGTTTATTTATTATTTTAAGGTTATAAGGGCAGGCTTCCTGACATATATCGCAGCCGAATATCCATTTAGCGGTCTCACCTGGCGAAGTGGAAACAGATTGACCGACTGGGGATTGCAGACTTTGGACTGAAGATTTATCAGAACTTTTCTCGATAGTTTTATAAGAAATACATTTACGGGCATCAATAGTGTGGCTGCCTTCAGCGTCAATTGCTTTAGCAGGGCAGCTTTTTATACAGTTTTGACAGTCGCCGCATAAATCCTTTGTAAAAGGGCTGTCAGGTTCTAAGATTAAATCGGTTAACATTCCTCCCATTAAGATAAAACTTCCATAAAGAGGATGGACAAGCAGAGAATTTTTGCCTATATTGCCCAAGCCGCAACGTACTGCCCAGATTTTCTCCATCACAGGCGAGCTGTCTGTAAAAGACAGAGTCTTAATAGCGGGATTTATTTGTTTGAGAAAAGCTTCCAACGCTATAATTTTGTTTTTAATTATACAATGATAGTCCGGACAATAGGCGTATCTTGCAATACGATAAGCAGTATCAGCGGGTTGAATATCCTGCCTGTATTGTGCAAGTAACATAATCACCGAATTAAAATGCTTATCAATAAGTCTGGGATTTATTCTTTTATCAAAGGAATTAGCAAGATAGAGCATATTGGCATTTTTGCCGTCAGCCAGCCATTGTTTAAAGCGTTGCTGTTCTGAATATAGTGCTTCAATATTACAAATCCCACAGGCTGTAAATCCCAGTTCTTCGACTTTATCTTTTATTATCTGACTGTTTATAAACAAAATTATGAATTATGAATTATGAATTATGAGTTAATATTTCAATTAAACCCCGAAGGGGTGTCAGGATGATAGTTATAAGTTAATATTTCAATTAAACCCCGAAGGGGTGACAGTATGATAGTTATAAGTTAATATTTCAATTAAACCCCGAAGGGGTGACAGTATGATAGTTATAAGTTTATATTTCAATTAAACCCCGAAGGGGTGTCAGGATGATAGTTATAAGTTAATATTTCAATTAAACCCCGAAGGGGTGTCAGTATGATAGTTATGAGTTAATATTTCAATTAAACCCCGAAGGGGTGACAGGATGATAGTTATGAGTTAATATTTCAATTAAACCCCGAAGGGGTGACAGTATGATAGTTATAAGTTTATATTTCAATTAAACCCCGAAGGGGTGACAGTATGATAGTTATAAGTTTATATTTCAATTAAACCCCGAAGGGGTGTCAGGATGATAGTTATGAGTTAATATTTCAATTAAACCCCGAAGGGGTGACAGGATGATAGTTATGAGTTAATATTTTAATTAAACCCCGAAGGGGTGACAGGATGATAGTTATGAGTTAATATTTCAATTAAACCCCGAAGGGGTGACAGGATGATAGTTATGAGTTAATATTTCAATTAAACCCCGAAGGGGTGACAGGATGA
>JAGODS010000101.1 GCA_017998135.1 Bacteroidales bacterium | reverse complement strand
ATCTGTTCGCCGATTCTGATAAGCATCAAAGGTGTTAAAGGCGGATTAATATACCTGTATAAAATTGTAAAGAAAATAGTAGATGCAAAAAAGACAATTATTATATATTTTAAAATTCTTAATATTCTTTTCATCAGGGAAATAGAAAAATTTTGCAAACCTATAAATTTTTTCATTTCTTAGTATCATTTACAAAAAATTAACCCTATTAATAATAACAAAAAACCCCCGAAAAGATTTCCGGGGGTCAAAAAATTTAAAATTATGGAAACGAAAATTACATCATATCGGGCATACCGTGTCCGCCCATACCCGGCATTCCGCCTTTAGGTTCGTCTTCTTTTATTTCAGCCAGGACACATTCGGTAATAATAAGCATACCAGCAATAGAAGCAGCATTTTCAAGGGCTACTCTTTCAACTTTAGTAGGGTCAATTACGCCTGCTTTATAAAGGTTTTCATATTGTTCGGTTCTTGCATTAAAGCCAAAGTCGTTTTTGCCTTCTTTTACTTTATTAACAATAACTGAACCTTCAATACCTGCATTAGCAACAATTTGTCTCAAAGGTTCTTCAAGAGACCTACGAATAATTGTAATACCAGTATCTTCGTCTTCATTTTCACCTTTTAAATTATCTAAAGCGCTAATAGCTCTGATATAGCAAACACCGCCACCGGGAACAATACCTTCTTCAATAGCTGCTCTTGTTGCGTGAAGAGCATCATCAAAACGGGCTTTCTTTTCTTTCATTTCAACTTCGCTAGCAGCACCAACATAAATAACTGCAACACCGCCAGAAAGTTTAGCTAACCTCTCCTGTAACTTTTCTCTGTCATAATCAGATGTAGTTTTTTCTATCTGAGCTTTAATCTGGTTAATTCTTGCAGTGATTTCTTCTTTCTTGCCCATACCACTAACGATAGTAGTATTTTCTTTATCAATAGTTATTTTTTCAGCTTCTCCGAGGTAAGAAAGATCAGCATTTTCAAGTTTATAACCACGTTCTTCAGCAATAACAACTCCGCCAGTAAGAATAGCAATGTCTTCAAGCATTTCTTTTCTTCTGTCGCCGAAGCCGGGAGCTTTCACAGCAGCGATTTTGAGAGAGCCTCTTAATTTATTAACTACGAGAGTAGCTAAGGCTTCGCCTTCAACGTCTTCAGCAATAATTAATAAAGGTCTGCCAGTCTGAACAACTTTTTCCAATATAGGTAAAAAGTCTTTCATTCCTGAAATCTTCTTATCATATAAGAGAATAAAAGGATTTTCCATAACTGCTTCCATTTTTTCAGAATCAGTAACGAAATAAGGAGATATATAACCTCTGTCAAACTGCATACCTTCAACAACTTTCACAGTAGTTTCAATGCCTTTGGCTTCTTCTATGGTTATAACACCTTCTTTTTTAACTTTTTCCATTGCTTCTGCAATGAGTTTACCAATAGTAGAGTCATTATTAGCAGAAATGGTAGCTACCTGCTCAATTTTTTCCATACTGTCGCCAACCTGTTTAGATTGAGATTTAATGTTTTTAATAACAGCAGTAACAGCTTTGTCAATTCCGCGTTTTAAATCCATTGGATTTGCACCTGCGGCAACATTTTTAAGCCCTGTGTTTATAATAATCTGGGCAAGGACAGTTGCAGTTGTAGTACCGTCACCTGCAACATCAGAAGTTTTTGAAGCTACTTCTTTAACCATCTGAGCGCCCATATTTTCAACAGAATCTTTTAATTCAATTTCTTTAGCAACAGTAACGCCGTCTTTAGTAACGAGCGGTGAGCCAAATTTTTTGTCAATAATGACATTTCTGCCTTTAGGACCTAAGGTTACTTTAACTGCATTGCTTAATGAGTCAACACCTTTTTTTAAAGCTTCTCTGGCTTTAATATCATACAAAATTTCTTTTGCCATATATAAATTAGTTTAAATTATTAAAGAATAAAAAATTAAATAACTGCATAGATGTCAGACTCTCTCATAATGAGATAATCTTTTCCTTCTACATTAATTTCAGTTCCGGAGTATTTACCGTATAAAACTTTATCACCCGCTTTAAGGGTCATAGGTTCATCTTTTTTACCGTTTCCAACAGCTACTACAATACCTTTCTGGGGTTTTTCCTTTGCTGTGTCAGGAATAATAATACCGCCAGCAGTTTTTTCTTCAACAGGAGATGGTTCTACAAGAACTCTGTCTGCCAATGGTTTAATGTTTAATTTAGCCATATTTTTATTAAATTTAGGTTTATAAAATTATTTTATTAGAAATTATTAAAAACGTTATAACACAGTTCCAAAATCGTGCCAAAGACATTTTTAATGAAAATCAAGACATTTTAGCATAAAAAATCTGCCACAAATGAAAAAATGACATTATGACACAATTATTTTTTTTGAGGTGTCTGTTGAAAATCTTTTATAGGCTGTGCATTTTGATTTATTTTACCTTTAATTTCAGAGTCTGCCACCTGCGCTTTCTGTCCTTTAGGAATAACGATTACAGAAAGCAAAGACAATACTAACAGGACTACAACAAAGGTCCAGGTTGCTTTTTCAATAAAGTCGGATGTACGTTTGACGCCCATTATTTGATTAGATGATGCAAAAGTTGAGGATAAACCTCCTCCTTTTGGATTCTGAACCAGAACAATTAAAATTAAAAAAATACTTGCAACAAGTATTAGAACTGTAACTACAATGTAAAGTGCCATAGAAAATAAATTAATTTTTTTGGGGTTGCAAAAATAACAATTTTTTTTTATTTATTGATTTGTTTTATTTTTTCAATCTGTGAAATATAGTATCCCTTGCGTTCAGGAATTAATTCTATAAGCTTTTCATAAATTCTGACAGCCTTAGGATAATTTTCCTGATTAAGATAAATCTTAGCGAGGGTTTCGCTAACTATTTCTTCGTTATCCATCTGGCTATCACCTGATAAGTTATGTCTGTCTTGTAATTCATCTTCAGTAGGAGCAGTTATAACAGGGTTTTCTGAGATAAATTTATCAATTAGATCAAATTTTCTTTTCTTTTCTTCATCTACAGGTGGAACGTAAAATGAATTAACTTCAGTTTCGGATGCCGGTGCTATTTCCATAATTTCATTTTTATTAACAGTTTCCTGTTTTTCATTAATTAGCCAGTAAAGCTTTTCCCTGTCCCCCGCGTAAACTGCTGCTTTTTTCAGATAATTATCAAACATAATATCTCCCTGATTATGTAAATTTTTTATCAAAAGTAGATATAAAGTCTGGCAATAAGGAAATTCTTTGAGCAATAAACGTAGTTCCTGTAAAGATTCGTTATTGAGATTACGGGTACCTGAAATAAATTCGTATAAATCCTTCTTATTCATATTTTTTCTTATACCTAATCTTTAGTATGTTTTCTATTTATAATTAATACTATAACCTAAAAATTTAACCTTACCCCTACCATCCTGACACCCCTTCGGGGTTTGGTTGTATTTAGAGGTAATATGGAGTTTTTAGAGATGCTCATCAAAAACAAAATTTTATAAATAATCGCATAATAAAAACTTTATTACTCAAATTTTAAAATTAACTGCTACCAATTGACAACAGTTTTATTAAAAACATCCTCTACGAGCATATCATTAATTTTTTTTATTAAGTTTTCCTCAATACTTGCAAGGTTAAGTTTGCTGTCGTAATCTTCGAATCTGCTGAAAGTAGTTTCAAAATTTTGTTTTTCGTCTTTTGTATTAATGAATGAAACGCGAATAGTGATAGTTAGTCTGTTTAAAGCGGCTTTTTCATTACTTTGAATAGCAACAGGCTGAACTGAATAATCAGTAATAGCACCATCTATTTGCAAATCTCCATTTTTATCTTTGAGATTAAGAGAGGTCTGGCTTTGATATTTATCTCTGAGAGCCTCAGTAAAAAGCCTGCTTACAGTAGGCTGGTAATATGAAGCCTGGTTTTGAAAGTATGTAACGGAGATGGTTTTAACATCCGCAGCAATTGATGCCCCTGTAAAAGAATAATTACAACTATTTAGGAAAATTAGCATATATAAGAGGCAGATGAAAGGCGCCCGCCTAAATACGGAGACTAACACCCTAAAAAAAACAAGGGTTTTATTTTGACAGATAGAGCCAATAGCAGACGATTTATTGAACCAGGATTTTATTTTCATAAGCTATTTATAAATAAGGGCATCTCTAAATACTAATTTTTTAACACAAAGAGCACAAAGGACTACCACTAAAAACACAATAAAATCAAGACTTTTTTTTAAACACAAAGAGCACAAGTGTTTTATAGAGTTATTAGAGATGTCCATAAATTAATCTTAAAAAATAATTCATCATTCTATATTATATTCTTTAATTTTTCTGTAAAGAGTTCTTTCAGAGATACCAAGTTCTTTAGCAGCGTTCTTTCGCCTGCCTTTATGTTTTTCAAGAGCTTTCTTAATAACATCAATTTCAGTGCTTTCTAAAGAAAGAGTTTCTTCAACAATTTCGCTATCCTGGATTTTATCATTATCACTGATATTGCTATAATTATCATCAGAATGCTTAATAAACAAATTATCATTATATATTTTTGACAACTGAACTGCATTGTTTTCCTGTATGTTTTTACTTGTCCCCTGCTCTTCCATAATATCAGCTACTAATTTTTTCAAATCAGAAATATCTTTTTTCATATCAAAAAGCACTCTGTAAAGCAATTCCCGCTCAGACAAAGGATTATCAGAATGTTTGACATTAAACAGAACAGGAAGCTCAGAACCGGCAGGACGGGGCAAATATTTAGCAAGAGTTTCTAAAGTAATAAGCCTATTACTTTCAATAATAGAAATCTGTTCAGTAATATTTTTTAATTGCCTAACATTACCAGCCCACCTGTAATTAGTAAGCAGATGCAGGGCATCAGGACTAAGTTGTATAGGCGGCATCCTATAAGTCTCGGCAAAATCGGATGCAAATTTTCGAAAAAGCAGATTTATATCTTCTTTTCTGTCTCTTAATGGAGGTATATAAATAGGAACATTGTTAAGACGATAATAAAGGTCTTCTCTAAATCTGCCCGTTTGGATAGCGCTTTCAAGGTTAACATTAGTAGCAGCCACCACCCTGACATTAGTTTTTAAAGCTTTAGAAGAACCTACTTTCATAAACTCACCTGTTTCAAGCACCCTCAATAACCTAACCTGTGTTGAGAGCGGCAGTTCGGCAACTTCGTCAAGAAATATAGTACCGCCATTAGCTACTTCAAAATAACCCTTTCTCGCTTCGTGGGCACCTGTAAAAGAACCTTTCTCATGACCAAATAATTCTGAGTCAATAGTGCCTTCAGGAATTGCCCCGCAATTAACAGCAATATAGGTGCCGTGCTTACGATGGCTGAGTTGATGAATAATCTTGGGAAAAACTTCTTTACCTGAGCCGCTTTCGCCGGTAATCAGTACGGATATATCCGTTGGAGCTACCTGCCTTGCTATGTCAAGAGCCCTGTTAAGTAAAGGTGAATTACCTTGTATGTTAAATCTTAATTTTATATCTTGTATGTCCATTTTGCTTATGGATAATATTAATGTAGTATGCGTAATTTATCCTTGTCTCTGCAATTAAAACAAGTATTAAACCACGGAATAAATAAATATAATTTCGCCTGCAAATTTAATAATAAAATATAGAACATATAATCTGACATTTTAAAATTAAATCAACTTTAAATACTAAACTATATAAAAACCCTGTCTAAAGAGTGAGCAAAGCCTATTAAAATATATATATATAAACCTTAGCATAAACAGTAAAGGTTTTAATACAGTATAATAATTCAAATGCAACGAAGTTTATTATGTTTGCAGATTGAATTTACACACCTAATTTGATGATAAAAAAAATAAATGCTCAAAAGCTGCTATTATTTTACTTTTTTTTCTTTATTTTGATATTCGCTTTATTCAGAGCCTTATTCTTATTTGTTAATTTTAATTTATTGCATAGTCAATCGCAGTCGCTTTTGATAAAGGCTTTTCTTAATTATGGTTTATTGTTTGATATAAGTATTAGTTGTTATATATTATTATTACCATATATTATAGTCAGTATCCGAAATATAACAGGATATTGGAATAGCTGTTTACATCGATTTCTAAATATTTATTTTTCTATACTACTAATAATAGTTTTAGCTCTTTTGATTGCTGATTTACCATTTTTCAGTTTTTACAATTCCAGGATAACTAATTCTATATTAAGCTGGACTGATGATTTGAGTTTAATGTTCAAAGCTCTGCTTTTTTACAGGGATTTCTATCTTTATATAGTTTTATTTTTAATTATTTCAGTGGCATCGCTACTGTTTGTTATTAAAATTAACTTTTATCTGCTGAAAGATTTTATTCCTTCCAAAACAGGTCTTGTTTATAATATAATATTAACAATGACCACTGGTTCTTTAATGTTTCTTGGAATCAGGGGCGACCTAAATTTTAAAAGTAAACCTCTGATAACAGAAGATGCTTTCTTTTGCGATTATTCTTTTATTAACCAGTTAGCTATTAATCCTGTTTTTAATTTTATTGATAGTTACAGGGCTTTTGATATAAAATACTATGACCAGCAAAGCGCTCTTAATAATGTGCGATATTATCTTAAAGTTAAAGATAACCTGCAAAGCCCGGTTGCAAGAAAAATCTATTTTAACGAGCCTGCCTGCAAAGCAAATATAGTAATCGTCCTGATGGAAAGTATGAGTGCAAATAAGATGGGATGTTTTGGCAACGATAAAGGACTTACACCTTTTCTTGACAGTCTTTACAGGGTATCATTAAGTTTTAATAACTTTTATACTGCGGGCATTCACACTTATAATGCCATTTTCTCCACTTTATGCTCTCTGCCTGCATTAATGAAAGATAAACCCACAGTTGAATCTAAGTCTGCAGGGAAAACATTTGATGGTATTTCTTCAATTCTTGCAAAAAAAGGTTACTATAATATGTTTTTTTGCACAGGTGATAAACGCTTTGATAATATGGGCGCTTTTCTCAAAACAAACAATTTTCATCAAATTATTAGCGAGATTGATTATCCTGCTAATAAAATTATTAACGGCTGGGGTGTTGCCGACCATACTATGTTAAATTTTGCAATACCTGTTTTAAACAATCAGAGTAAAAAAAATCAGCCTTTTCTTGCTGTTATACTTACAATTACAGCTCACGAAGGAGCTGAAATTTCTGAAGCCATAGATTATAAACCTAAGACTACCAATAAAACAGATCAATTGTACGAATATTCGGATTGGGCTTTAAAAAACTTTTTTAATAAAGCAAAACAACAAGAATGGTTTGATAATACTATTTTTGTTTTTCTGGCAGACCACGGACAAAATTTTGATCCGCTCTATGAAATGCCGCTTTCGTATCATCATTCTCCACTTATAATATATTCATCCAAATATATCAGACCTGCAATAAATAATAACTTCGCCTTACAGATGGATGTTTTCCCAACACTGATGGGCATAATGAAGCTGGAATATATTAATAATACTCTTGGAATTGATTTATTAAAAGATAAACGACCTTATGCTTATTTCAGCGCTGATAACAAAATCGGATGTTTAGACGATAAATATTATCTTATTATCAGAAAAGACAAAAGTTCATCACTTTATAAATATAAAGAAAAAAACATTGCAGATTGTTATAATAACAATAAACAAACTACAGACAGTATGAAAAAATATGTGTTTTCAATGCTCCAAAGCAGCAAATGGCTTATAGAAAATTAATTTATTTACGAGGTAATTCTAATAACTAAATAATTTGGGCTAAAGCCCTGATAATGTGAAGAAACTATCTATTCCCCCTATCTAAAGATAGGGGCTATTAGGTAGGGGACATTAATAATCAAAGATTTAAAAAAAATATTAAATAATTTTGGACTTTTTTAAGTGATCTCCTATATTATACCTTAAGAATATTTCGGTTTAAAGTAATACCCTACATATAAAATTTAGTAGAAACAATATCAACAAGTTTTAAATAGGCTTCGGAGTCTTCTTTCCATTTGTGTAAATCCTTAGCAGAATTAATAATATTTAAGGCTAAAGAATTATCAGATGCCTTGTTGAGACTATCAATAAAACTATTGTAAACCTGCATATCGCCATTAAAAAGATTATTAATAAATAAATACTTTTCATTAATTCCTATTAAATCTTTAATATCAGACGCTCTATGTATTTTATCAGCTATACTTTTATCGGTCTTTTGCTGAGAAATCATTTCATTTAGCGAAGGTTTTTTATCATCTAATTTATCAGAAAGGGTAATTTGTTCGGTTTTACTGAATAGATCGTTATCTGCTGAAGGTTTAACCTTTGATTGATTTTCTATTTCTTTCTCATTCGTCTTTAGAACAGTAACAGGATTCATTGACTCTTCAAAACTTATAACATTTTTAGGAGTTTCCGGTTTTTCTTCAACTACCGGTATTGGCACTTGATTTTCTTCATTATACTCTGCTGTTTCTATTATCTGCTCAACAGGCTCCTGATTATGGACCTGT
>JAGODS010000100.1 GCA_017998135.1 Bacteroidales bacterium | reverse complement strand
AATATATACTATAATACTGCTGGTTTATATTCCGTTACGCTCACCGCAACAAACAGTTACAGTTCAAATGTCAAAACAAAAATATCTTACATAACAGTTACTGAAGGAGAATGTAAAAAAACAAATTACCCTATAACAGGCACTTTATGGACTATGAGAGCTTACTTTGATAACAGTTTTTTCGGTTATGTTTCAGGAAATAATAAAGGTAAAGATAAAGCCAAAGCAGATTATTTCAGCTTAAATTCTTCATTCCCTTATATTATGGGAGCTTATTTTACTATTGGAAAAGCTACTAAAAAAACCTCCGGCGATGTAAACGTTACTTTTAATGTTTGGTCATCTGTCAGCGGCAAACCTGGCTCTATCATTGCCAGCGCCAATGCATCTTTAGCTACTTTAGTCAGCGATTATCAAAATACAAAAGACACTTATATCCAGTTTGATTATCCTGTCAAAGTTACAGGAGGATATTTTGTTGGAGTTGTATTGCCCACTAATGCAGGCGACACTCTCGCCTTAAAATCAAATCACCAGAATGAATCAATAACTAATACAGCCTGGGAGCTTTGGAGCGACAACACCTGGCACGCTTACGATGAATCTGGCTGCTGGGGCTTTAAGTTATCAAATGCTATTTATCCTTATCTTTGCGATACATATACTGATATTTCAAAAAAAAATCACCCCCTCTTTCCCGACTTTATTATATATCCCAATCCTGCAAACGACAAATTAAATATTCAGTTTAACAAAACTCTTTATTCTATATCCTTTGCAAATTACTCATTTAATATTTATAATACATTAGGGTCCATTGTTAAAACAGGTTTGCTTAATGACAATTCAATTGATATAAAAAATTTACCTGTCGGCTTTTATTATCTCAAATTATCTAACGAAAACAGCAGTTCTACTAAGAAATTTTTTATAACTAACTGATACCTTTTAACCTCAGTTTAAATTAAATTCAACAGCAATTTTGCCTTATTACTTTATTTATTATCTAATAAGATTATTTGTTTATTATTTGTATTTATAATAAGGCTTAGTTCATTATTTTATTTTTTATAAACAACCTTTAACTAATTATATAAAGGACATCTCTAATAACTCTATAAAATACTTAACCACAAAGTCCACAAAGATAAATCAAAGTTCACAAAGTCTTGATTTTATTGTATTCTTAGTGGTAGTCCTTTGTGCTCTTTGTATTAAAAAATTAGTATTTAGAGATGCCCAGTATTTATCAGAAAAAATTCAATGACAAAAGCTTTAAAGCATAGAAAGAAAAGATTTATAATATTCATCCTGCTCGTTTTACTTTTATTATTTTGGTTTTCATTGCCCCGCACTTTATTTAACAGCCCAACCTCTACTGTTTTAACAGATAAAAACGGGATTTTATTAGCTGCAAAAATAGCTGATGATAAACAATGGCGTTTTCCGCAAATACAAAAAGTACCTTATAAATTTGAAAAAGCTATTATTCAGTTTGAAGACAAAAACTTTTATTATCATCCTGGTTTCAATCCACTTTCCTTAGGAAGAGCTTTATTACAAAACATAAAAAAATCAAAAATAAGCAGTGGCGGTAGTACGCTCACAATGCAGGTTATCAGGCTCTCTCGTAAAGGCAAACCTCGTACAATAGTTGAAAAAATAATAGAAATATTCCTTGCCCTCCGTATTGAGCTTACATACAGTAAAAACGAAATACTAGCTCTTTATTCCTCAAACGCTCCTTTCGGCGGCAATGTTGTTGGACTTGAAGCTGCAGCTTGGAGATATTATAACAGAGAACCCGAAAAATTATTCTGGGCTGAAATCGCAACTCTTGCTGTTCTTCCAAACAGTCCTGCTTTAGTTTATCCTGGTAAAAATCAAAAAAAATTACTCGCTAAACGTAATCGCCTATTAACCAAACTCTACAAAGCTAAATATATTGATTATTCTATACTCTATTCATCAATGAGAGAGCCTTTGCCTGGAAAACCTTTTTCTATACCACAACTTGCTCCACACCTGTTAGACAGATGTGTTAATGAAGGTTATAAAGGACTTTTAATAAAATCTTCTGTTGATGCTTTCTTACAAAAACGAATAAATGAAATTATTGAACAACACCAGACGAATTTAACTGCAAATGATATTAATAATATTGCTGCGCTTGTTTTAGAAGTAAATACAGGCGAGGTAAGAGCATATATAGGAAATACTCTTGATAAAAACCCTGATAAAGGCAATTATGTTGATATTATAATGGCAAGACGCAGCACAGGCAGTATTCTAAAGCCCTATCTTTATGCTGCTATGCTTAATGACGGCTTGCTAGTCCCAACAATGCTTATTCCCGATATACCTACACAAATAAATGGCTTTGTTCCTGTCAATTTCAGTATGACTTACGACGGCGCTATACCTGCAAACAAGGCTTTGGCAAGGTCTCTAAATGTGCCTGCCGTGAAAATGCTACAAACATTCGGAGTGGAACGCTTCAGTTATTTCCTCAAAAAAGCAGGTATTACTACCATTAACAAGCCTGCACAACATTACGGATTAGCTCTCATACTTGGAGGGGCTGAAGCTAAGCTCTGGGATTTAACAGGAATATATGCAAGTATGGCAAGAACGCTAAATAATTATAATAAATACAATCATAATTATTTTTCAAATGATTTCCATCAGCCTATCTATACAACATCTTTAACAGATAATAAAAACCAGAAAAAAGAACAAGCATCGAATCCATATTTAATAAGCGCTGCATCCATCTGGCTGACTTTTGAAGCTATGGTTGAAGTATCAAGACCTGACGAGGAATTTTTCTGGCAACAGTTTTCATCCTCATCAAAAATTGCCTGGAAAACAGGTACCAGCTTCGGTAACCGCGATGCCTGGGCTATAGGCTGCAATCCTGAGTATGTTGTGGGGGTTTGGGTTGGCAATGCAAACGGTGAAGGCAGACCCGGACTGACAGGAATTAATTCGGCTGCCCCAATTCTTTTTGACATTTTCAAACTATTAAAACCTGTTGGCTGGTTTACAAAACCATTAAATGATATGATTAAAATAAAGGTTTGCGAAAAAAGCGGCTATAAAGCTTTGCCGCTTTGTGAATCAAGTAAAGAAATTTTAGCGCAAAAATCTGCTGTTAAAATAGGACTTTGCCCCTATCACCAGCTTGTTCACTTTGACAAAACCGAAAAATGGCAAGTTACAAGCGATTGCGAGTCTATATCAAATATGGTTAATAAAAGTTGTTTCGTTTTACCTCCTGTTATGGAATATTACTTCAAAAACAAAAATCCTTTTTACAAAACCCTGCCTCCTTTTCGACCTGATTGCATTAATTCGCAGATTCAAAAAAAATCTATGGAATTTATTTATCCAAAAGTAACAACTAAAATATATATACCTGTTGAAATGTCAGGTAAAAAGGGAAATACTGTTTTCCGTGTTGCACACCGCAACCCCGCGACAATTATCTATTGGCATCTCGATGATAAATACATTGGCTTTACACAGAATAATCACCAAAAACTATTAGCACCGGACCCGGGTAAACATAGCATCCTTATTATAGACCAAAACGGCGAAACCCTCCTCCAAAAATTCCAAATTATCAACAAAAAAGAATAACCTGATATTTGTTGATAAATATTATAACTACTCAATAGTTAGATTTTTAAATATAAATGTTTCACATCATAATTATAATTTATTGATTATAAATGTTTCACATTTAATAAATGTGAAACATTATCAAAAAATAACAGTTTAAAAAGAAAGACATATATATAATTAAAATTTTTATAAATTTGCTTCAATATGAAAAGAATAATTTTCACTCAAATAATAACCTTTTTTGCTGTCTTTACTGCATTATCGCAACCTTATGGTAATGAATGGATAGTTTATTCGCAGCAATATTTCAGGATGAGTATTGCAAAAGAAGGAATTTACAGGTTAGACCGCAACACCCTGATTTCGCTCGGCATACAGGTAAACAATATAGATCCCCGCAGCTACCAGGTTTTCTTTAAAGGTGAAGAGCAATATATTTTTGTTAAAGGCGAAAATGACGGCAAATTTGATGAAACGGATTTTATTGAATTTTACGGAACAAACAATGACGGCTGGTTTGATAAAAATGTTTATGACAAAAATACCTCGCAGGCTAATCCCAATTACAGCCTCTTTACTGATACTGCCGCTTTCTTTCTCACCTGGAACTCTTCTCTTAAAAATAAAAGAATGATTATTGAAAATGACATTAATTTCAATAAATATACAGCGCTAAACTGGTATTATAAAATCAGTAGAATTGATTTTACAGAAAATTATTATCTCGGCGCTACTAACGAAGACGGCATCACAGACCCCGAATACTCAGCCTGTGAAGGCTGGTTTGACAATGCTTTCAATTTATGGAAAACAATTACAAAATCAGTAAACACTTCAAATAAATATAATTTTGGACCAGATGCTGAAATTGAATTTGTTGTTACCGGACAGTCAAATTACCTTGATGCCAATCCAGACCACCATCTGATTATACAATTTGCAGGATTAAGTATCGATACACTATATGAAGGTTATTCAATAAGCAGATTTAAAAGAAAAGTACCTGTTACTAAACTTTCTGAACCAACAAGCGACTTTTCTTTCACTTCAACTGATATACCAAATGTTTCAGGTAATCCAGACCGTAATGCCCTTTCATATATAACTATAAAATACCCGCATAATTTAATACTTGACGACAATGTAAACGTTCACACCTTATACATACCTGATAATACAACAGGCAATAAAGCCCTTATTAATTTTACTAACCTTAATTTAGCACTGAGCGACTCGGTTAATCTTTATGATTTAACCAATAAAAAAAGAATAAAAGTCGCCAGAAATAACAATATTTATTCTGCATTAATACCAAATTCGGGAACTGAAAAACATTGCTTTCTATCTTCCGATAACCAGGCTTTTTATTTGGATTTGGGCAGAATCAAACCTGTTGACAGCGACCCGCAGAATTATGCTAAATTCACTAACTACAACAGTATTAACGCAGGTAATTCAGATTATCTGATTATTTCAAATAAAGCACTTTGGACAGAATCGCAAAACTACTTAAACTATAGAAATAACACAGGATACAAAGCTCTTCTCGCCAATATTACCCAATTATACGACCAGTATGCTTATGGAATAAGAAAACACCCCCTAGCTATAAGAAATTTCATTAATTATGCCTGGCATAATTTCAAAGTAAAACCTGCTCACGTTCTGCTACTCGGAAAAGCTTACAGAGCAGGAAACAGCGGCAATAATATTTATTACAGAAAACAAGAAGAATATTATAGAAAAACCTTAGTTCCTTCGTTTGGCGACCCTCCCTCAGATAATCTATTTACATCCTACATTGCTGACGAACTCCCTTTCCCTTCTATACCTATAGGCAGAATCAGCGTAAAAAATAATGAACAACTCAAAATATACTTAGATAAACTCAAACAATATGAAGAAGCTCAAAATCAGGCTCAGGAATGGCAAAAAAACATACTTCACTTTGGCGGAGGAACCAGCCTCAATCAACAAAAACTTTTCGCTGCCAACCTAAATAGCTATAAAAAAACTATTG
Source organism: Bacteroidales bacterium (assembly GCA_017998135.1). GTDB lineage: Bacteria > Bacteroidota > Bacteroidia > Bacteroidales > JAGODS01 > JAGODS01. The sequence continues at coordinate 2,931 of JAGODS010000100.1, read as the reverse complement.
AAGATACACTACTTGGAGCTAATGTCAGAACCTTCCTTAAAACCTCAACTGCTCCAATGCAAATCAATGAATCAGACTCTCTCAAACGAATTATTAACAATGGCGTTTCTATGCTTACCTTCTTCGGGCACGCAGCCGGTATAGGCTTTGACGAAAGTATTGAACATCCGCAGGAATACAATAATTATGGAAAATATCCTTTCTTACTTGCCAACTCCTGTTGGGCGGGCGACATCTTCAGCGAAGAAACTAACTCAAGCGAAGAATTTGTTCTAATTAAAGATAAAGGTATGATTGGTTATCTCGCTGCTATTACTAAAGTCAGCTCTTATCCTCTGCATATATTTTCTGATGAACTTTATAAAAATATCGCATATAAAAATTACGGTAATTCTATTGGTAAGTGCATTGTTAATACAGTTAGCAGTTTAAAATCAGATAACATTGACATTAAAAACGTCTGCCTTCAAACCACACTACACGGAGATCCTGCACTTAAAATCAATTTTTTCTCTAAACCTGACTATTATATTAATAACAGTTCAGTTTTCTTCAATCCTGAAAACATAAGCACTCAAATTGACAGTTTTAATGTTAATATTATAATTACAAACCTTGGCAAAGCTATTAACAAAGCTTTTATTGTAGAGCTTCAGAGAATTTTTCCTGATAAGACTACTAATGATATTTACAGGAAACAAATAAATAAAATATATTATAAAGACACAATCAGATTTAGAATACCAGTTGATTTAAAAAAAGGCACCGGACTAAATACACTTAAAATTACCATTGATTCATACAACGAAATAGACGAAATCTCCGAACTTAATAATATATCTAATTTGGATTTTATCATCAAATCGCCAGATGTGCTACCTGTTTATCCATACAAATACGCAATTACAGGTAAAAATAAAATAACACTTAAAGCCACTACCAACGACCCCTTTGCTTCTGCCCAGAATTATTACTTTGAAATAGATACCACAGACAACTTTAACAGTCCTGCAAAAATCCGGGAAATCTTAGCTTTCAAAGGCGGTCCTCTATTCTGGCAGCCACCAATTACTCTTAAAGACAGCAGCGTTTACTACTGGCGCTTAAGTGTAGATTCAGCTAAATATGGCTCTTTCAACTGGATAAGCAGCACTTTCCAATATATAAAAGATAAAAGAGGATGGGCTCAGGCTGATTTTCCGCAATTTAGCGATAACACTTACAGATATGTTAATTATAACAAAGCGGGCAGGCTCTTTGATTTTGTTAATAATACCAAATCCATTTTCATACAGACCGGCTATTACCCTTATATTAACTGGTTAGATGAGTTTTTTTATATTGGCAATACTTATGCAGGGGGATGGTCCTGTACCAGCGATAATGGCAATGGAATGAAATTCGCTGTTATTAACGACATAACAGGAGAGCCCTGGCTCAGTTATCCACAAGGCAATGGTTACGGGCAATTTGGCAATGTTCACTGCCAGACTTATCCAACAATAGGAATGGATTTTTTTACTGACGGACCTAGCTGGTATTCTTTAATGACCAAACTGCTTGACAGCGTTCCCAAGGGTCATTATGTGCTTTCATTTAGTCACAGAAATAATAATGCGGGGAGTTATCCTGAAGCCTTATTAAAGGGCTTTGAATCTATCGGAAGTTCACAAATTAGAATCATTAAATCCAATATTCCTTATATTATTTTTGGAAGAAAAGGTTTAAGCCCGGGCGAGGCTCACGAAATAATTGCTAATTCACAAAACGACCTTATTCAACTAAGGGATAGCTTTAAAACCAAATGGAATGAAGGATATATCAAGTCCGAAATGATAGGTCCCTCTACCAAATGGCACTCTCTGCACTGGCAAATAAAAAGTATTGAAAAAAGTACCGACTCTGTCAGACTTTCTGTAATAGGTATTAAAAATGATGGAACGGAAAATACTCTTTTAAGCAATATTAAACCTGATTCTGCCGATATTTATAACCTTGATAAAATAATTGATGCTTCTGTTTATCCATATATCAACTTAGTAGTTTATATGCGGGATAATATTAATAACACACCTGCACAGCTTAAGAAATGGCAGGTTCTCTTTGAAGGTATTCCTGAAACCTCTATAGACCCCTCTGCAAAATTTACTTTTCATAAAGATACTATAAACGAAGGCGATTATGTAAAACTTGCAATCGCTTTTCACAATCTGAGCGATTATGATATGGACAGCCTTCTTGTCAGATATTGGTTCTTTGATAATAACAGGGTTATGCATCCTTTGTTTAATAAAAGATTAAGACCTCATCCTGCTAATGACATTCTTATTGATTCAATAAAATTTTCATCTAAAAATCTGTCAGGTCTCAATACCCTCTGGCTTGAAGTTAACCCTGACTTTGACCAGCTTGAACAATATCATTTTAACAATCTTGCTCAAATAAACTTTTATGTCAAAAATGATAATCTCAATCCTTTGCTTGATGTAACTTTTGATGGCATTCATATACTTGACGGTGATATTGTTTCAGCCAAACCTTATATTACTATAATGCTTAAAGACGAAAACAAATATCTCGCTGTAAATGATACTTCACTTTTCAAAGTTTTTATCCAGGCTCCAAATAGCAATACTCCGCAAAGAATATATTTTAAAAATAATAAAGGGCAGGATCAAATGATATTCATCCCTGCCAGTTTGCCTGATAACACCTGTAAGATTGAATATCCTGCAAATTTCTCAGAAGATGGACTTTACAAACTTTCTATACAGGCTAAAGATTTAACAGGAAATAAAGTCGCAGATAATGATTATCAAATTTCTTTTAAAATCCTTAATAAATCTATGATTTCCGAATTACTAAACTGGCCAAATCCTTTTAGTACAAAGACACATTTTGTATTCACACTTACAGGCAGCGAGCTGCCTT
>JAGODS010000099.1 GCA_017998135.1 Bacteroidales bacterium | reverse complement strand
TTTTATATACTTTATTAATATTTTTAGCAGGTTTAACTTTTTATTCCTGTAAGAAAGATTATGCTGTAAAAGATAATGAAGAAGCGATTAAATTACTCAGTACTATATATCCAAAAAAAATAACAGGAGATTTTGAAATAGTGATTCGTTATGAAACAAAAGAAGCTCCGGAAAAGTGGAAATTTGAAAAATGGAAAACTAATAATGATTTGCTTGAAGAACAAGGTTTATTGAAACAAGTAATTATTGATAGTGCTATAGAGTTCTACAATCAGGCTTTTGCAAGATACGAAACCCGTAGGCAGTATGTTTATAGAACTATATTTACTAAAGAAATGAGTAATATTATAATAGAGTCTGTGAGGCATCAGAACAAATTTGATGAATGGGATTTTTTAAATCGTAAAACAGGTCTAAGGCTTTGGATTACATGTAAGGTTATTTTGGGCGAATTCAGAGTTCACAGAATTTTAGAAATAAATCAGGATGGAAAACCTATTTCCTCAGTTATATATTACTACGAAAAGTATTATGCAACTCCTTTCAATGATATGATATATATGAAAAACAAAATAATTAATGGTGAAGTAATTAAAACTAATATTTTAGCAAAAAAATATGAAGGCGAACCAACAAAGTTGATATATTAGTAGCAATTTGATATTTTTGGTAATTTAGAAATTTGATAATGAGGTAAATTATTTTTTTTAATATCATTCATTTTATATTAAATATTTAATCTCTTTAAACTATACTTTGCATTGTATCTTTGAGACTTAATGAGAAAAAAAATTATGATTTTTTTTAAAATTTCAATTTTGTAAAAGAATTACTAATTTTGCATTGAAATTTTTATTTAATTTGCAAAATCAAACTTTTATAATAAACACTTAAATTTTAATAATATGACAAAAATAAGAGTAGCTATAAACGGCTTTGGGCGTATTGGCAGGATAACCTTCAAAGCCCTGTTAACAAAAGAAAATATTGACGTTGTTGCGATCAACGATATTACAGATTGCAAATCCCTTGCTCATTTACTAAAATATGATTCGGTCCACGGTAGATTTAAAGGCACAGTTGGTTATGATAATGAAAATCTAATTATAAATGGCAATAAACTAAGGGTTTTTTGTGAAAAAGACCCTGCTGCATTACCTTGGAAAGCATTGAATATAGATGTTGTTATTGAAGCTACCGGTTTATTCAGAACCAGAGATAAAATGCAAAAACATATTGATGCAGGTGCTAAAAAACTTATTTTAACTGTTCCTGCTGATAATCCGGATGATGTTGATATTACTGTTGTCCTTGGTGTTAATGATAAAGACCTCAAACCAGATCATAAATTAATTTCAAATGCTTCCTGTACTACCAATTGCCTTGCTCCTGTGGTAAAAGTTTTAAACGATAACTTTGGTATTGTCAGAGGCTTAATGAATACAATACACTCCTATACGAGCGACCAGCGACTGATAGATGCTCCCCATAAAGATTTGCGCCGTGCAAGAACCGCCGCTTTATCAATTATTCCTACTAAAACTGGGGCTGCTAAAGCTATAGGTTTGGTTATCCCTGAACTAAAAGGTAAATTAGACGGTCTCGCAATGCGCGTTCCTACTCCGGATGGTTCGGTTGTTGACCTTACCTGTGAACTTATAAAGTCTCCTACTAAAGATGAGATAAACGCTGTTATGAAAAGCGCTGCTGAAGGTCAGCTTAAAGGTATTCTTGAATACTGCGATGACCCTATTGTTAGTGCTGATATTATCGGTAATACTAATTCTTCTATTTTTGATTCTCCTTTAACTCAGGTTAATGCTGGTAATTTTGTCAAAATTATTTCCTGGTATGATAATGAAACTGGATATTCTTTCAGAGTTGCTGACCTTGTTGAACGGATAGGTTAATTATTTATTCTTTTTTTAAACCTAACTGGTTTCTATAACCTGTTAGGTTTTTGCTATATACTAACTTATAGAAAAATATTATGTGTCACAGAATATTAATATTATTAGTAATTTTTAGTCATTTGCTAATGATAAAAGCAGAGGGGTTAATTCCTGTCATACCTTCACCTCAACGAATAAATATGCTGAATGGCTCTTTTGCATTAAGTCAGGATATAAATATTATTATAACAGGCAGTGATTATGAAAAGAATTTATTCACTGCGGGTCTTTTACAAAAATGTTTAATAGACTTTTTCTATCTTAGTCCTGTTATTAATCAAGTTAATGATTCTGAGCGTAAATCTTACAAAAATATTATTCTCCTTGAAGAAATTGAAAATATTAATAAATCTGATGAGGAAAGTTACAAAATAAAGATAGATAGCGACTATATTCATATAACAGCCTTTTCGCAAAAAGGTTTATTTTATGGTACTATGACTATGCTTCAACTTCTTGAGAGATTAAGCGAGCATCATCCTTTTTTTAAAAACGAAAATTTTAAAGACCCTCTACTTGAATATACTTTGCCTTGTATGGAAATATATGATTATCCTGATATGCAATTTCGTGGTATTTCTGATGATATTAGTCGCGGTCAAGTTAGCAATTTAGATAATTTTAAAAGGATAATACGTGAATTGGCTCGTTATAAAATGAATACATATATGCCTTATATAGAAGATGTTATGCAGTTTGAGTGCTATCCTTCAATTGGCAAGGGTCGAGGCGCTCTCACTAAATCTGAAATACGCGAATTAGTTAATTATGCAGCTTTATATCATATAGAAATTATTCCTATTTTCCAAACCCTCGGCCATTATGAGAATATTTTAGTTGAAGATGAATTTATCAGATACGCTGAGTTTCCAGGCGCCGCCTCTCTTGATGTTTCTTCCGACTCTACTTATGTTTTTTTAGAACGTTTGTTAAATGAAGTTTTTGCAGCTTTTCCTTCCAAATACATAAATATCGGTGCTGATGAAAGCTATGATGTTGGATTAGGTTCCAGCAGGCAGCTTGTTGCAAAAACTGATATTGCTGTTGTTCACGCCAATCATTATAAAAAAGTATATGATATATGCAAAAAAAATGGTAAAGAAGTAATGATGTACAGCGATATAGTGCTGCAACACCCCAAAATCATAGATTTAATACCTAAAGATATTATAATGATTGACTGGCACTACAATGTAAGTGATAATTACCTGTCAGCCAAAACCTTCGACACTGCTGGTTTTACCTATATGGTCTCCCCCGCTGTATGGAATTTTTATACAACTTTTCCTGTAAACGTTGCTGCCATTCCAAATATTAAATATATTATACAATCAGGTAAAGCTAATAAAGCAAAAGGAATGATAAATTCCAATTGGGGTGATTTTGGCGCTGAATCTTTCAAAGAGCTTAATTATCTTACTTATGCCTGGTCGGCTCATCTTGCATGGAACTCAAGTTCATCCCTTTTCTCTGACTTTTCCAAAATTTATTTTAATGACTTTTATGGCATTGATCACCCTTGCATAAATCATATTTATCAGGCGCTTTCATATCCATTTAACCAGGTAAACTGGAACGATCTTTGGCGTCACCCTTTATTGCCCTCACGTGAGCCTCCACTTTGGGAAGGCAAAAAAAACAATGTTATGAAAATTGAATGGATTGACTGGTCAACTGCCGAAATGGATAATCAATTGGATAATCTTGAAAAAATGGTTACTAAAAACAAGGAAAGTATAGAACTACTTAGGTATAATTTTAATATATTAAAATATTATAAGTTTAAAATGCAGACTTCTATACTCCTTGCACGAAGGCTTGAAAATCAAATACAGGATGATGAATTAATAAAAAATAATATTAATTCTAACATTTCTATGCTGGTCAAACTTCGTTCCGAATACCCTCTTATCTGGCTTAAATACTATAAAAATGATAATCTTAACTATATTATTGACAAATTCAACCGACTAATTGATTACTGGACTGAGATATATCAGGACATTGAAAATAAAAGCCTCGCTCCTCCCCTGCTAAAAAGCAAATGGATTTATCTTAAAGACAAAGAAATTAATGGCATCTCTGCTGCCGAATTTCGCAAAGAAATAGAATTGGACACTATACCCGAAAGCGCTTTTCTCCAGTTTATTGGCGACACTCACAGTAAGCTATTCATTAATAGACAATTTGTAGAACGCATAGTAGCCTGTCGCACTCTGTCTATTAGTGTAGAATATAAAAGAATTAAACTCATTGATATAAAACCTTATCTCGTCAAAGGAAAAAATACTATTGAAATTTATACCGAAAACTATAAAAAAGACCAAAACGCAGGCTTCAACCTTATCGCTTCTATTAAAACTAAAAATAAAAATATAGAACTATTAAGTGACGAAAGCTGGTTGGGGCGTAAAACTAAAGACAAAAAATGGTCTAATAACCTAAGAACCGAACCCGCCAAAACTATTATCGCTCCTAACTTCAAAACTCTGCGAAAAAGCTGGATAGAGAGATAAAATAAAAAAGTTTACCAAAAAACCCCTAAGAGATAAAAGGATGTTAGATTGAATTTTGAACTAAGCGAAGCGATCTCTTGAACACCTTTGAATAAATATATGATGTGAAAAATGATGAAAGTTGAATGTTGAATGTTAATTTGAAAATGTGCTAATTTGAAAGTTAGAATATTGAATGTTAATTAATTTCTTAACCCTTGGCTGCGGAACAACAGTCGCTGTTCTTTATTTAATAACCAAAATTTTTCTTTTTATTATATAATTACCTGCTTTAAAGCATAAAAAATAAATCCCTTTTGTAATATTTTCTAACTTATAATTAAATTTATATTCACCTTTAAGAGAGTATTTATTAAAAATTTCATAAATTTTTCTACCTTTAATATCAAATAAATCAATAATAACTTTGCAATCAATTGGCAAATTAAATGAAAATTCGCAATTCGCAATAAAAGGATTGGGATAGCAATTAAAAAATATCTCGCTTTGCAAAGGTTTTGAATGATTGATGTTTGTAGTTGGAGCAGAGTAATTGGAGCATAATATCACGCCGCCTTCTCCAACGACCCAAGCGTGCTTATCATCAACAATAAAGATAGAATTAAGAAAAGTACCAGTCCCTGTAGTCTCTTCAACCCATTGCTGCCCGTCATATCTTAACACAAGGCTGCCATTAAGAAAATGAAAACCGGCTGCCATCACATTATTTTTATTTCTTGCATTAATACTTTTTAAAACAACCATCATATCTGAAGCTTTATAATTTATACTCCATTTGATACCATCATAATGTAAGATTGACGACTGAGTTACAGCCCAACCATCATCATCAGCAACAAAACTTATTGACAAAATATCCGTTAAAATGCTACTGTTTTGCAAAGACCACAAAGCATTTTCATACTTTAAAATAACGCCGCCAGCACCTACAGCCCAACCGTGAAGACTGTCTAAGAAAGTAACTCCAAGCAAATTAGCCTCAGTATTACTGTTTTCCTTAGTCCATATTCCCTTTTCGTATTTAAAAATAGCTCCTGTATTTCCAACAACCCAACCCATATTTTTTTCTACAAAACAAACTGAATTTAAAGTTTGCCCGGCTAAAACAGTATCTTTTCTCCATTCCATATCATTATATTTAAAAATATTACCTGCCCAGCCTACTGCCCAGCCTGAAGAGCTATCTTTCATATAAACAGAATTTAACTCTGCCGCAGCTCCATCCTCAACAGCTACCCTTGTTGTAACGAACTTGCCATTATCATATTTAAAAATATTTCCGTATGTTCCAACTATCCATCCTTTTAAACTGTCAGTAAAATAAACAGATTTAAAAGCATTATTATTAAAAACAGGCGACCATCCTGAGCCATCATAGCTAAGCAAAGAGCCCGCAGCGCCTCCAATCCAACCTTTATCTTTACTTGAGAAAAAGATGCATTGTTGCTCATAATTCAACCCTTTACCCTGATAATTCCAGGCATTCCCGTCATATTTAAGTATAGTGCCAAGATCGGATATTATCCATCCAGTAATGGAATCTATCATAAACACTGCCCTGTAATATTCTGAAGAGCCAGTGCTATGATTAGTCCAGGTTGCTCCGTCATATTTATAAATTGTACCGCTCATACCTACAGCCCAACCGTGATTGTTATCTGTAAAATAAACAGAAAAAAAAGTCTTACTTGTTAGAACCGGCTCCTTAGTCCAGCTATTTCCATCATACTTAAAAATAGCTCCATCCCAGCCACTCATACCAACAGCCCAACCGTGAGTAGCATCTGTGAAATACATTGAAAAAAACCAACCGTCAACACTTGTCTCGGTTGTCCAACTATTGCCGTCATATTTCATCATCCCTGCATCGCCGGCAGCCCACCCTTTATTTTTATCTATAAAAAAAACCGTATTAAAATTATTGGCTGTTCCGCTGCTTTGAAGCTTCCATTTTGCACCGTCATACTTTAAAATAGTACCACTGTCGCCAACTGCCCAGCCATTATCTTTGTCAAGAAAATAGATAGCTTTAAGCGCCTTAGTAGAAATGTTTTTCTCTACAGACCAGTCCTTCCCGTCATATTTCAATATGTTTCCGCCGTCATCAACCGCCCAGCCGTGACTCTCATCCACAAAATAAATAGAATAAATAAAAGAACCTCCATTTAAAGGATTCTTACATTCCCAGCCTGCACATAAGTTTTGATATGCTGATAAACCTAGAAAAATCAATATAGTTAATAGAGTTTTTTTCATTTGCAAAATATCTAAGTATAAAAAAAAACAAAGATATATAATTTATATAAACAAGACTATTTCTTTTCAAAAAAAAATAATAAACCCTCTAATAAAAAATATTTATTAATTTTGCAACTTCAATTAATCAATCGAAATAGTAAACCGTCGGGTGATTTTATTTATTAACAATTTATATTTACAAAAAATTTAGTTTTCCACAAAGTAAGCTTATACCTTCTGATTGAGTTTATCAACGACCTGCAGCTTGCATCTGTCTGCCGCCCGTTAGCAATAATTTAAAAATGAGACAGAGGTTTTTACACTTTATAAAGAAAATAGAAATTTCAATTCAAATCTATTATGCAATTTAATTCATTAAACATTATTGAGCCCATTTTAAAGGCTGTTGAAGAAGAAGGTTATATAACTCCTACTCCGATTCAAGTAAAAGCGATTCCTGTAATTCTAAAAAGAGCAGATTTGTTAGGCTGCGCCCAGACAGGAACTGGTAAGACTGCAGCTTTTGCAATTCCTATCCTGCAAATTCTTTCAGAAAATAAAGTAATTTCAAAAAAACGAAAAATAAGGAGTTTGATTGTTACGCCAACAAGGGAACTTGCAATACAAATAGGCGAAAGTTTTAAAGCTTACGGAAGACATACAGGGATTAAAAACACAGTAATTTTTGGAGGTGTTAATCAAAACCCACAAATTACAGCTTTAAAATTAGGTATAGATATTCTGATAGCAACTCCAGGCAGGCTGCTTGACCTTATGCAACAAGGTCATCTAACACTCAGAGATATAGAAATATTTGTCCTTGACGAGGCAGATCGTATGCTGGATATGGGGTTTATAAATGATGTAAAAAAAATAATAGCAGCATTACCACGAAAAAGGCAATCGCTTTTTTTCTCAGCTACTATGCCTGTTGAAATCGTTAAATTATCAGCCACTATTTTAAATCAGCCTGTTAAAGTGGAGGTAACTCCTTCAGCTACTACAGTTGAAATAGTCAAACAATTTGTTTATTTTGTGGACAAAGTAAATAAAAACGCTCTTTTACTTGAAGTTTTAAAAGATATGAAAATAAAATCAGCTTTAGTATTTACACGTACCAAACACGGCGCAGATAAAGTAGTTAGAATATTACAAAAAAATAATATTAAAGCCGAAGCTATTCACGGAAATAAAGCGCAAAATGCCAGGCAAAAAGCATTGGCTAATTTTAAAGCAAAAACTACACGTATTCTCGTAGCAACAGATATAGCAGCCCGCGGTATTGATGTTGACGATATGGAATTTGTTATTAACTATGAAATGTCTAATATCGCAGAAACTTATGTACATCGTATTGGGAGAACCGGAAGAGCAGGTGCAAAAGGTACGGCTCTATCTTTTTGTGATGCTGAAGAAAAAGCCTATCTAAAGGATGTAGAAAAACTAATTAGTAAAAAACTTACTATAATTGATAATCACCCCTTTCCATTGATTAACAATAATATTGATAAAACTCAAAAAAAAACACAAGGAAGAAAAACATTTTATAAAAGAAGTAAAACTTTAATCCCTAAACCACTCTTAAGATTAGTTTAAATATTATAAAATAGCATATCAACCTTTAAACAAAACCTAAAAAAAGCATAGGTTTATCGTTGGTTCACCGATGGTACACCGATAAAATTTATCACAGATAGGATACGACAAGGGAAAGGAAGAATAAAAGCAAACAGTTTATTTTTATAATATTAATTAATACTGTCCTAAATAATTTTTTTCAGGATTAACAATGCCAGTATTATTGATAAAAGCATTATATTTTAAAGTTTTTAAAAAAGAACCCCCTGTATAATATTTTGCGGTGGCGGGTCGT
>JAGODS010000098.1 GCA_017998135.1 Bacteroidales bacterium | reverse complement strand
ATATTATATATAGATTGAACAAGTATTCATTGCTAATTGCGATGCAGTTCCTCCGGTTGTAACAAGTCAGATGGGTTTTCTATAAGCTCTTTTATACGTTTGAGAAAACTAACCGAATCTTTGCCATCTATAAGACGGTGGTCATAAGACAGAGCAATATACATAACTGGTTTAATCATCACTTTCCTCTCAATGGCCACTGGTCTTTCAACTATATTATGCATTCCGAGTATAGCGGACTGAGGCGGATTGAGTATAGGAGTGGATAACATTGAGCCAAACAGCCCACCGTTAGTAACTGTAAAAGTACCTCCTTCCAAATCATCATAACCTATCCTGTTTTGCCTCGCTTTATTGGCAAGCTCGTTGATATGTATATCTATTTCTGTTAGTAACATCTTCTCTGCATTGCGAATTACAGGTGCAAGCAATCCTTTTTCAGTGCTTATTGCAAAACATAAATCTACAAACCTGTTATAAACTATATCATCATTATCTATCATTGCATTAACTATAGGAAATTCTGTTAGAGCTATAGTAGCTGCTTTGGCGAAAAAGGATGTAAAACCTGCTGCTATGCCGTATTTTTTATTAAAATGTTCTTTATATTTTTTCCTTATTTCAATAACAGCTTCCATATTGACTTCATTGAAAGTTGTCAGCATTGCTGTTTCGTTTTTTACCGATACCAGTCTTTGCGAAAGTTTCAACCTGAGAGGAGACATCTTTCTCCTTTCAATTTGCCTTGATTCTGAAAATGATGATAAATTAAAGTCTGAAGTTAGCTCCTGAGTTCTTGAGGAAGATTGACTGTTTAAATAATCAATTATAATGTTTTTAGTTATTTTTTTCCCTTTTAGTTCCTTACTTATTTTTGTAATATCAATATTTTTGTCAACAGCTATCTTTTCAGCAAGAGGCGATATTTTAATTTTATTATACGATTTATTTGCATTGCTTTCCATATCAATATAAGCGATAATATCACCTGCTTTAACTGTACTTCCTGCTTCAATCAAAATATGAAGCTGTCCGTTTTGTTCGGCTGTGATAGTAAGTGCTGCTTTATCGGAATCTATTATAGCTATTTCATCATCTTTACTGACAAGTTCGCCATCCTTAACTAACCATTCCGCTATCTGAACCTCATTCACAGATTCGCCTGTTGCAGGCACTTTTATCTCTATTTTCATATATTTGATAATTGTTTATGTAATTATAAATTAAATTAATACTACTAAAAAGTTTATGGGTATCGATAAAAACTCATTTTTGAAAAATATTTTTTTTTATATAGGAGAAGGTTAGGGTGAGGTTTCAAAAATCTTATCCATTAGTTCTTTTTGTTGTTTAATATGTATTTGTTTAGATCCTGTCGCAGGACTAGCAGCCGGCGCTCTGCTTATAAATTCAATGTTTTTAAGGTTCAGATGTTCCTTTATAAAAGGCATTGCTCCCATATTAGCAGGTTCTTCCTGTGCAAAAATCCATTTTGAAGTATTGTTATAATTCTTAATCAAGCCTGAAATAATACTTTTAGGAAAAGGATAAAGTTGTTCTATTCTAACTATAGCTGTGTTTTTAACAGACCTTGTTTCCATTTCTGTAAGGATATCGTAATATATTTTTCCTGTACATAAGATAACTTTATTAATCTTGCCTTGTTCTATGCTGTTATCATAAATAATTTCCTTAAAAGAGTCATTGGCAAGTTCAGCAAGGGAAGAAACACAGAACGGATGTCTTAACAGGCTTTTGGGCGTAAATATTATCAGTGGTTTACGTTCATTGGTGGTTTTATGCTTGCGTAGCAGATGATAAAGATTCGCAGGTGTAGTGCAATTGGCAATAATTAAATTGTCATTGACGCAGAGAGAGAGAAATCTCTCAGGTCTGGCATTTGAATGGTCAGGACCCTGTCCTTCGTAGCCATGCGGAAGGTATAGAACTAAATCATTGGTGATTTTCCATTTTTCTTCCGCGCTGCTGATATATTGGTCTGTAATAATTTGAGCGCCATTAGAGAAGTCGCCGAACTGTGCTTCCCAGATAGTTAGGGTTTCGGGCATCTCAAGAGCGTAGCCATATTCAAAGCCCAGCACTCCATATTCGGATAAAAGTGAATTATAAATGTTAAATGAGCCTGAAGCACCGGGTATATTTTTCAAGGGTATATATTCATCTTCAGAATCTTCAACGGTTAGAATCGAATGCCTATGTGAGAAAGTACCGCGTTTGACATCCTGTCCGCTTAGTCTTACCGAAAAACCATCCTGTAATAAAGTGCCGTAAGCTAATAATTCGGCAATAGCCCAATCCGCTTTTTCTTCAATTACTGCTGTAGAATATCTTTTTTCCTGTATTTTAAGAGTCTTATCAAAGAATTTCAGATTTTGTGGGGGAGTAAACAGGGTAGCAGCCAAATTTTTCAACCTTTCTTTGTCAGGGCTTATCTTATGTTTGGTTATATCTACTTTAAATTTGATAGGTATAAAACTATCCAGTTTAGTTTTATCAATAGATTTAGATATTTCAAGTTGTTCTTCAAGTTCTGCAACAAAAGACTTTTTTAGATTATTGGCAGTATCTTTATTAATTATATTTTGTTTGATAAGTTGTTCAACATAAATATCCCTTGTGTTAGGATGCTGCCTTATTATTTTATATAGTAAAGGCTGTGTAAAGCGTGGTTCGTCAGATTCATTATGTCCCCATTTTCTATAGCAGAGTAAGTCAATAAACACATCCCTGTGATATTTCTGCCTGAAATCAAGCGCTAACTGTATAGTGTAAACTAATGCTTCAACATCATCTCCGTTGACGTGGAAAATAGGAACTTGTAATATTTTCCCAATATCTGTGCAATAAACTGAAGAGCGGGCATCAAGATAATTTGTTGTAAAGCCTAATTGGTTGTTTATTATAATATGTATTGAACCCCCGGTTTTATATCCGGGTAACTGTGACATTTGTAGGGTCTCATAAACCACCCCTTGTCCTGCTATAGCAGCATCCCCGTGAATTATTAAAGGGATTATTTTGTTAAAATCTTTGTTATAATGTTTTTCAGCTATAGCTCTTGCAATACCTTCTACAACAGGAGTAACAGCTTCAAGGTGTGATGGGTTAGCAGTCAGTGTCGCTCTTATATTTTTATTTGTTTTGGTATTTAAGCAATTTGTATATCCGAGGTGATATTTAACATCGCCTGTCAGGTCGGTGCTTTCATATTCCAAGCCCTGAAATTCCGTAAAAATATCCTGGTATGGTTTATTAAGTATGTTAGCGAGCACATTAAGCCTGCCCCTGTGAGCCATTCCTATTACTAAATCCTGAACATCTTCAGATGCTGACTTTTCAGTTATAAAATACAAGGCAGGAATAAGAGATTCTGCGCCTTGTAAAGAAAATGTCTTTTGCCCCGGAAACTTGTTAAACATAAACTCTTCAAAGATAACGGCTTTATTCAATATATCAAGGATAGCAAGTTTCTCTTCAACAGTAAAAACAGGCAGGTTTTGTGAGGTTTCCATTTTCTTTTCAAGCCAGTCCACAATTTCGGGTGTTCTTATATATCTGTATTCTATTCCGATAGAGCGGCAGTAAGTCGTTTTAAGATGTTTTATTATCTGGTCAAGGGTTGTAGTTCCTATACCTGTAATTTGTCCTGAATGAAATTGCTTTTTTAAGTCTTGTTCAGAAAGGCCGAAGTTCTCAATATCTAAAGTAGGAGAGTATTTACGGCGTTTGCGAACAGGGTTAGTGGTTGTAAAAAGGTGTCCCCTTTGCCTGTAAGCATTTATAAGATTTATAACCTTAAATTCTTCAGCATAGTTGCCATTTTCTGCAGCTTCATCCCAACTTTTTATTGTAGGACTTAATATAGGTTCAACCTGATTCGGTTTTAATTTATAATGAGTATTGGCAAACTCAAAGCCTTCAAAAAATTTTCTCCAGCCAATATCCACCGAGTCGGGATTCTCCTTATATTCCTCATAAAGAGCTTCTATCGTCTTCAAATCAATATTACCCTGAAATTTCAATCTGTTCATCTTTTTTCTTCATATTTTTGCAATGCAAACTTAAATATTTTTTATATTATCAACATATTTAAAAATTGTTAAAACCTCTAAATCCAAGCCCTAATTTGATTAATTCATTAACTTAAAGGCATCTCTAAAAATTTCATCTTCCTCTTCCGTTTTTAGGAACTTGTCTATGCACATATAATTATCAGCCCTGAAAGGGCGAAATATATCAACACAGGGCAACGCCCTGTGTTAGTTAATTACTCTATCATCCCAGCCCTGAAAGAACGACATAAATGAATGCAACAACTAATATCTGTTAATAAATTTATTCAAATAATTGTGTGTATAGACAAAGAATCAAGGAGAGGATAAGAGTGAAGTATATCTATTCTTTGTGGTATTTTTTTGTTTAAGAGTTTATGAATGCAATCAAATTAGTGTCCTTCTTCAAAGTCTCTTTTTAATTTTTCTATACGTTACTTTGCAGCTGAATTTGTGATACTTTGCGGTTAAAATTTATTAAATTTCTGAATTTAGGGATAAACACTGATTAATATTTTTGCATAAAGAGGTTATTATAAAATTTATATAAAAAAATAATTTTAGAAGGGCATTTAAATAATTTTTATAGTTTTGCAATTCTAATAAAAATATATGTCAAAAACTGAAGCCTTAACAAGAAAGGAGTTAATAGACAAACGGCTACTTAATGCAGGTTGGGATGTATCAAATATGACACAGGTTATATCCGAGTTTGATATATGGGTTGGTTTTCCTGAAGGTCTTCAAGAGCCACGAACCGAATATCAGGGACATCAGTTCAGTGATTATGTTTTGCTTGGAAGAGACGGAAAACCTTTAGCAGTAATAGAAGCTAAAAAGACTTCTGTTGATGCAGCCATTGGCAGAGAGCAGGCTAAACAATACTGCCATAATATACAAAAGAACAAAGGCGGAGAACTACCCTTTTGCTTTTACACTAATGGTTATGATATATATTTCTGGGATATTGAGAATTATCCCCCTAAAAAAGTATATGGTTTCCCCTCAAGAGATGATTTAGAAAGATATCAGTACATCCGTAAATCAAGAAAATCCTTAACAGGAGAGCTGATTAATACAAAAATTGCAGGAAGGGATTTCCAGATAAGAGCTATTCGCAGTATTATGGAAGGTATTGAAAAAAGAAAAAGTAAGTTCCTTCTTGTAATGGCAACAGGAACCGGTAAAACAAGAACCTGTATAGCTTTGATTGACTCATTAATGAGAGCAGGATGGGTTGAAAGAGTTTTATTCTTAGTTGACAGAATACCTTTACAGCAGCAAGCTCTTGATGCTTTTAAAGAACATCTACCAAACGAACCCCGCTGGCCTAAAACAGGTGATATAGGGATAACTACAGACAGAAGGATTTATGTTTCTACTTATCCTACAATGCAAAATATAATTAATAATTTGCAGAAACCTTTTTCTCCTCATTTTTTTGACCTTGTTGTAGTTGATGAGTGCCACAGAAGTATTTATAATATTTATCAGGACATACTCACTTATTTCAATACCCTTACACTCGGGCTGACAGCCACTCCGACAGATGTAATAGATCATAATACTTTCAAACTGTTTGATTGCGAGGAAGGAGTTCCTACTTATGCTTATTCTTATGATGAAGCTATTAATCATATTCCTCCTTATCTCTGCGATTATCAGGTATTGAAAATAAAAACCAAATTCCAGGAAGAAGGTATTAATCAAAGAACAATATCAATTGAAGACCAAAAACAACTC
The DNA here is from genome assembly GCA_017998135.1 of Bacteroidales bacterium. Classification (GTDB taxonomy): domain Bacteria; phylum Bacteroidota; class Bacteroidia; order Bacteroidales; family JAGODS01; genus JAGODS01. Next base: position 2,855 of record JAGODS010000098.1, on the reverse strand, counting down.
CTGCTCGAAGGCAAAGAACCTGAAGAAATTGATTATGAAGGTACGGATATTGAAAAGAAAGTAATCAATCGCGGTACCAATGCTTTGATAGTGCGTGAATTTATGGAAGAATGTATTAAGGACAGTAATGGCGTTTTACCTGCTAAAACTATTTTCTTCTGCATCAGCAAAGCCCATGCCAGGAGAATGGAAGAGATATTTGACTCTTTATATCCCGAATACAGAGGAGAATTAGCTAAAGTAATTGTTTCTGAAGACCCCAGAGTTTATGGTAAAGGCGGTTTATTAGAACAGTTTAAAACCAATGAAATGCCAAGAGTTGCTTTAAGCGTTGGTATGCTCGACACTGGTATTGATATTCTTGAACTCTCAAATCTTGTTTTTGCCAAACCTGTATTTTCATATACACGTTTCTGGCAGATGATAGGCAGAGGTACAAGACTTCTTAATAAAGAAAAATTAAAACCCTGGTGCATTGAGAAAGATAAGTTTTTGATTTTTGATTGTTGGGATAACTTTGACTATTTCAAACTAAATCCTAAAGGCAAAGAACTTAAACCGCAAATACCTCTACCTGTTCGCTTATTCGGATTAAGATTGGATAAAATCAGGAAAGCTAAAGAATTAAATAAAAATGAAATTGTTTTAAAAGAAACTGCCAAATTAAAGAAACAGATTGAAGCTTTACCTCAAAACTCTGTGGTAATACTTGATGCAAAATTTGATCTGCAAAGACTTGAAGACGAAAACTTTTGGGTTACCCTGACAGAGGATAAGCTTAGTTTTCTGGAAACAATGGTAAAACCTCTGTTAAGGACTATTTCTGATGCTGATTTTAAAGCTATGCTTTTTGAGAAGGACATTATTGAGGTTTCGCTTGCTCAGCTTACCCTTACTCACTCTCCTGAAAAAGGCGAGGGTACGGATAAGTTTGAAACTCTCAAAGACAGCATTATTGAAGAGATTGGCGAATTGCCTTTGTCAATAAATATTGTATCAAGAGAAGAAAAACTCATACGGGAAAGCCAGACAAATCAATACTGGGCAACAATTAATGAAGAAAAATTCGATGAGCTTATTGAGAAGCTTTGTCCTTTGATGAAATACAGGGAATCTATAATAATTCCTCTTGGTCCTGAAAAGTTCAATCTTAAGGATTTAATTCATACAAAAGAATTCATTGAATTCGGTCCCCATAATGAGGCTTTGAGTGTTGCTAAATACAGGGAGCTTGTTGAACAGAAAATTAATGAGCTTATAGACATAAACCCGATATTGAAGAAACTTAAAAAGGGTAATAACATAACTGAGAAAGAAGCTGAGCAGCTTGCAGAGGAGCTTTACGAAGAACATCCCCATATAACTATAGAATTGCTCCGTAGGGTTTATGATAACCGCAAAGCCCTGTTTGTGCAGTTCATAAAGCATATTCTCGGAATAGAAGTGCTGGAATCATTTGCAGAAACCGTGTCAAAGGCATTTGACAGTTTTATTGCCGGACATAGCTACCTTTCAAGCCGTCAGCTTCAGTTTATGGATTTGCTACGCAGCTTTATTATTGAAAAGGGTGAGCTGCAGCGAAAAGACCTCATTCAATCGCCTTTCACTATGCTGCATCCCGAAGGGATAAGAGGTGTGTTCAAACCTAATGAGATTGATGAAATATTGAGGCTGACAGAGAGGCTGGTAGCATAACAATTAACAATGAAAAAAGATGATTATAAAAACACTGTTTATAAACATAAGAATAGAGATATAGGGTCAAAAGCCGATAATGATATTTATAGGGTTTTAAACCGATAAATAGTAATATAGGCTTTTATCCCGATAAAGTTGTTATATTTGCAGAAAATTATATAAGTATGAATAATAAAATAAAAACTATTATATCCGGTGATATTATAGCTTCAACAAGTTTAAATGAAACTGGCAGGAGAAAGATTGAGAAAGGTTTAAAGTATCTTTCTAAAGAACTTAGGAAAGAATTTGATGTACATACTCGCCTGAGAATAGGCGATGATCGTATAGATTGTTTTGTACCTCAAAATGAAAAAGCATTACGTATTATGCTTGCAATAAAATGTTATGTTAAATCTATACCTATAGATCTAAGTGATATTTCAGATGAAAGAGGGGAAAGATTTAAATTTTTCAAAATGCATGGAATCCTTTTAGCTATTGGAATAGGCGAATTGGATAGATTTGATGAAGAAAAAGGAATTATTGACGGGGAAGCAATATATAATTCAGGAAGAATACTTAAAGAAAAAAGTACTGCTAATAAAGGAAAAGTTATAATAAAAAATACACTCTTTATTAAGTCATCCTATAAAGAAATCGACAAAGAAATTACTCCTATATTGGAGTTATGTGATGTATTGCTTAGTAAATGTACTCCCAAACAATGTAAAGTACTTTACTATAAATTAATAGGTAAAAATGAAGAAATGATTGTTAAGATATTAAAGAAAAAGCAATCAACAATAAATGAACATTCAACAGTTGCAGGTTGGAATGCATTTGAATCCGCTGTCTTACGATATGAAAATGTAATAGAAACAAAACTAATATAATTATGAGTGTTTATAAATTCTTATTATTACAGTTTATAGCTCATTTATTATCTGACTTCATCTTTCAGAATGAGAAATGGGCGACATTAAAAAACCAAATTGGATTCAAAAGCAAAAATCTTAAATGGCATATATTAATTACTTTTCTTTTTTCATTATGTTTATCTTTTCAATTGAACTTTATATTTTATTCCTTAGCTATTGCTTCTTCTCATTGGCTTATTGACGGATTTAAAATTAAACTAAAACCCTGTAAAGAATTAGATAAATATATATTCTTTA
>JAGODS010000097.1 GCA_017998135.1 Bacteroidales bacterium | reverse complement strand
AGTGACGATATTTATCCCTCATTATCAAAGGTTGAACTGCAGAAGTACGGTTACAGAGTGATAAAAAATCAGTTACTTCCATAACAAGACTCAATTTCATCCAAAACAGAAAACAACTCTTTATAATTATCAGTAGTTACAAGTTTAAGCCTGAATTTTTTAAAATCAGGAATACCCCTGAAATAGCCGGAATAATGTTTACGCATAATCAGTATTCCTGCTCTTTCACCATATAATTCTATACTTGCAATAAGATGTTTTTTACATATTTCAATTCTTTCCTTTACAGTAGGGAGTTCTTCAGGCAACGCAGTATTATATAAAGTATTAATCTGTCTGAAAATCCAGGGATTTCCGACAGCAGCTCTGCCAATCATTATGCCGTCAACTTTATATTTTTTCTTATAATCAAGTGCTTTTTCAGGACAGTCAATATCTCCATTACCAATAACAGGAATTTTAATATTCGGGTTATTTTTAATAGCTCCAATCAATGACCAATCTGCCATACCTTTATACATCTGCGCCCTTGTTCTGCCGTGAATAGTGATAGCTTTAATTCCTGTTTCCTGCAATCTTAAAGTTATTTCTTCTATATTTTTATGATTGTCGTCCCAGCCTAACCTGGTTTTGACAGTAACAGGCAATTTCACAGCCTTAACTACTGCTGACGTAATATCAACCATTTTAGGCAAATCATTCAATATTCCGGCTCCACAACCTTTAGAAGCAATTTTTCTGACAGGACAACCAAAATTAATATCTATCAAATCAGGTTGCAAAGTTTCTGCAATTATAGCGGCTTCCTGCATCGTATCTATATTATTACCGAATATCTGAATACCTATAGGTCTTTCAGATTCATCAAATGCAGCTTTATTAATAGATTTTTCTATTTTCCTTATAATTCCGTCAGAAGCTATAAATTCGGTAAACAATAAATCAACGCCAAAAGCTTTGCATATCTTTCTGAAAGCAAAATCGCTGACATCCTCCATTGGTGCAAGAATCAATGGAAAATCATTTTTTATTTCTATGTTTCCTATCGTAAGCAATAAAAACTATTAAATTTGCTGCGAAATTAAATTTTTATTCAATTAGTCTTTAGCACAATCAATTTTTAAAAATTAAAAAGTTGTAAACATTAACTTGATAAAAGAAGCAAAAAGCTCTAAGAGTTAGTCTTAAAAATTTATTTTTTCTTATTGAGTGCTTAAATAATTCAGAATTATTATGAAACAAGGTCTTTTTTCTTCTTCCAAACCGGGTACTAAACTTTTATTATTTATTTTTCTAATATTGTGTTGTTTTATCCTGACTAACGTTGTAGGTCTGCTGGCTGCTCCTCTTATTTTTAAAACTGATTATTACAGTTTAATAAACCTGCTTTCTTCTTTAGATTACAATAATCATTTTCATATAAATATATTAAAATATTTCCAGATACTCCAGGCATTAGGCTTTTTTGTCCTGCCCTCAATCCTTGCAGCCTATTTATTCAGTTCATCAAAACTTAGTTTTTTGATGGTAGAGCACAAAACAAAAAAATCAACTTTATTACTTTCCTGTATAATAGTAATAATAGCTATGCCTGCAATAGACCTAATGGTTAAAATCAACGAGGCTATGCATCTGCCAGCTTTTCTGAAAGGATTAGAAGAATGGATGCTGAATAGTGAAAAAAATGCTAAAATCATTACCGAAGCCTTTCTTAATGTAACAACCTTAAAAGGGTTGTTTCTAAATATCATTATGATAGGAGTACTGCCTGCAATAGGCGAAGAATTTGTATTCAGGGGTGTCTTACAGCGAATTTTTAAGAACTGGACTAAAAACTCTCATATTGCCATTATAATTTCTGCTATTTTATTCAGTGGCATTCATTTGCAATTTTACGGCTTCATTCCAAGAATGCTGCTTGGTGTTATGTTTGGCTACCTATTACTATGGACCAATTCCATCTGGGTACCCGTTATAGCTCATTTTATAAACAATACAACTGCAATTATTGTAAATTATATGATGATTAATAAAATTCATATTTTCAATTATAATATTTCTGATTTTGAGAATATGATAGATGACAGCAGCAGATATTTACTAATTTTCAGCAGTTTTATTATAACAGGTTTAATTATGTTTATTTTCTACAAATCAAAAGTCGTTAATACTGAAAATTAATTTATCTGCTTATATTTAACAAATAAGGGTTTCGCAAAATTTATGAATTAATAAGTTAAAAAAAATACATCATTTTTAAAATTTTTATACTTTTACAAAATTATTTTTTTTCACTTATCAATTTATACTATGAAATTAATTACTAAAATTTTAGGTAGCGGCTTGTGTTTAATAATTGCTCTTGCCTTTATTAATCCTGTTTATCCAAAAAAAGACAATCTTAAAGTTATAGATTTAAAAACAGAATATAAAGTTAACCCTATAGGGATTGATGTTTTGGTTCCCCGTTTAAGCTGGAAAATGATTTCTGATGAAAGAAATACTATACAAATCGCTTATGAGATTAAAGCAGCCGAGAATGCAGAAAATCTAAAATCTGGCAAAGCATTATTATGGGAATCAAAAAAAACCGCTTCAGATAAGTCCGTTAATATTGAATACGCTGGACAAAACCTGAAGTCAGGGCAAAGAATTTACTGGCAGCTTAGAGTTTTTGATAATAAAAATAATGTATCTGCCTGGAGCGATATAGCATACTGGGAAATGGGATTTCTGAAAACTGAAGACTGGAAAGCAAAATGGATTATTGCAGATATTAAAGAAGATACTACAAAATCCGAACCTTGTCCTTATTTCAGAAAACTTTTTAATATTAAAAATAATATTAAACAAGCCCGTATCTATATTTCAGGCAGAGGTTTATTCCTTGCTGAAATAAACGGAAAGAAACTAAGCGACAACTTGTTTGCACCCGGTTGGACAAGCTATAACAAAAGATTACAATATATGGTTTATGATATTAAACCATTGTTAGTGGCGGGCAAAAACGCAATTGGAGTTGTTATGGGCGACGGCTGGTACAGAGGTTACCTTGCCTGGGAAAACAACCGTAATGTATGGGGCAATAAATTAGCACTGATTGCCCAGATTGAAGTGATATATGCTGACGGGACAACTGAAACAATTATCACTGACGATAGCTGGCAGTCAAATACAGGTCCTATACTCAAATCGGATATCTATAATGGCGAAACTTACGATGCAAGGCTTGAAAAGGACAACTGGTCTAAACCTGATTATAATGCAGGAGACTGGAAAAAAACTATTATCAAAAACTTTGACTATAATAATTTAGTCGCCGCAATAGGACCTCCTGTCAGACCTGTTGAAATTATTAAACCTGTAAAAATATTTAAAACCCCCAAAGGTGAAACAGTAGTAGATATGGGACAAAATATGGTAGGCTGGATAAGAGTTGACATTATAGGCAAAGTAAATACAAAAATAACATTCCGATATGCAGAAGTCCTTGATAAAAATGGTAATTTTTATACTGACAATTTACGCTCAGCTAAAGCTACAGATTTATACATATTGAAAGGCGCTGCGAAAGAAACTTTTGAGCCTCATTTTACTTTTCACGGTTTTAGATATGTTTTAATAGATGGTTACCAGGGAGAATTATCCTTAGACAAAATAAAAGGTATAGTTATCCATTCAGATATGGAGCCCACAGGTTCTTTTAATTGTTCCGACCCAATGATAAATCAACTTCAACATAATATATTATGGGGTTTAAAAGGCAATTTTCTTGATATTCCTACAGATTGCCCTCAGAGAGATGAAAGAATGGGTTGGACAGGAGACGCACAGGTCTTCGCTCCCACAGCCTCTTTCCTGATGAATACAGCTTCATTCTTTACCAAATGGCTCAAAGACCTAAAAGCTGACCAGTTTCCAACCGGTTCCGTACCCTGGGTTATACCTGACATTATGAAAGGCGGCGGCTCTTCAGGCTGGTCTGATGCTGCAACTATTATTCCCTGGCAAATATACCTTAGTTATGATGATACGCGTATTTTAAAAGAACAATATGAATCAATGAAAAACTGGGTAAATTATATTAAACAAAGCGCAGGCGACAGTTGCCTCTGGAACAAAGGCTGGCAATGGGGCGACTGGCTGGCATTTAACACCAACAGGTCTGATTACCCTGGCGCTACTACCGATAAAGATTTGATTTCTACCGCTTTTTATGCACACTCCACACAACTGCTTATCAATGCTGCCAATATCTTAGGATATAAAGATGATGTTAATAAATATACAGCCTTACTAAGCAATATAAAAAAAGCCTTTCAGCAGGAATATATCACTCCTAACGGCAGGTTATCATCCAATACACAAACAGCTTATGTTTTAGCTCTTGCTTTTGACCTTATTCCTGCTCCTCAACAAGAAATTGCTGCTAAAAGACTGGCTGATGATGTTAAAAAGTTTAAACATATAACTACAGGATTCCTCGGCACTCCGCTTATTTGTTTCGTTCTATCCAAATACGGCTATACAGACCTGGCTTATATGTTATTAAAAAACAAAAAATATCCTTCCTGGCTTTACCCTGTAACGATGGGTGCAACCACAATCTGGGAACGCTGGGACGGTATCAAACCTGACAGCACTTTCCAGGATATAGGTATGAATTCCTTTAACCATTATGCTTATGGTGCTATTGGCAACTGGATGTACAATACAATAACCGGAATTCAAATAAATCCTGAAGCGCCTGGTTATAAAAAATTCGTAATAAACCCACACATTGGCGGCGACCTTTCTTATGCTAATGCCGAGTATAATTCCGTTTATGGAAAAATAAAATCAAGTTGGAACATATCCGGTAATGAATTAAATCTTAATATTTCAATACCAGCCAACACAAATGCAGAAGTTCATATCCCTGCTATCAATAAAGATAATATTTCAGAAAAAGCTATGCCTATAAGTTATGACAAAAATATTAAATTCAAAGAATATAAAAACGGAAAAGCTATTTTCTTTATTGGTTCGGGTGATTATTCTTTTAAAACTAAATTATAAAATACCTGACAAATATTATAAACCTGTTAGGTCTTAATTACAAAAATATTAAATTATAATTATATGGAAAATAATATTTTAAAACTTTATGAAATTGCAAAAGAGCAATATTCGGAAATAGGCGTCGATGTTGACGCTGCAGTAAATAAGCTTGGTAAAATATCCCTATCTCTTCATTGCTGGCAGGCTGACGATGTCAGCGGATTTGAGAAAGAAGGCGCTTCGCTTGAAGGCGGGGGCATCCAGGCTACAGGTAATTATCCCGGTAAAGCCAGAACTTCTAATGAGTTAAGAATGGATTTTGAAAAAGCCTTATCTTTAATACCCGGTAAACACCGCATTAGCCTTCACGCTATCTACGGCGACTTCTCTAAGAAGAAAGCCGACAGGGATAAAATAAGTCCTGAAAATTTTGCAATTTGGGCTGATTGGGCTAAAAATATTGATATAGGCATTGATTTTAATTCTACATTCTTTTCTCATCCCAAAGCCAATGACGGTTTTACTCTTGCAAGCAAAGACAAAGCGATAAGAGATTTCTGGATTGAACACGGTAAAAGATGCCGCGAAATTAGCGAATATTTAGGTAAAACCCTTAATAAACGCTGCGTGCATAATATCTGGATACCCGACGGTACTAAAGATATTACAGTTGACAGGTACATACACAGGGAATTATTGACCGATTCGCTGAATAAAATATTAGCTGAAAAAATTAATCCTGATTATATGCGTGATGCAGTAGAATGCAAACTCTTCGGCATTGGCAGCGAATCCTTTGTTGTCGGCTCACACGAATTTTATATGGGCTATGCTATTAAAAACAATACTATGCTCTGTATTGATATCGGGCATTTTCATCCTACCGAATCTTGCGCTGATAAGGTTTCATCTATATTTATGTATATAGATGAGTTGTTATTCCACGTTACAAGAGGCGTCAGATGGGACAGCGACCACGTAGTCCTGTTTAACGACCCTGTGAAAGAGTTAATGCAGGAAGTTGTATGGGCTGACAAATTAGACAAGGTTTGTATCGGATTAGACTATTTTGATGCAAGCATTAACAGGCTGGGAGCTTATGTTATTGGCGCCAGGGCTACTCAGAAAGCTATTTTGTCAGCTCTCCTCGACCCACTGAAAACTTTAAGGGAATATGAAGATAAGGGACAGAACTTCGAAAAACTCGCTCTGCTCGAAGAATGTAAAACCAAAGCCTTCGGCGCTGTCTGGGATTACTATTGCTCCTCTAAAAACGTCCCAACAGGACACAATTATATCCCCGAAATTCAAAAATACGAAAAAGAAATTACATTGAAAAGATAGAATATAATTGATAATTAATAATTAATAATTAATAATTAATAATTGATAATTCATAATTCATAATTCATAATTTATGGCATTACTTGGAGTTATTTTAATAGCGATAGGGGGCTTTGCTTCCGGCAGTTTTTATCTGCCATTAAAGATGATCAAAAAATGGAAGTGGGAAACATCCTGGATAGTAAACGGAATATTCGCCTGGCTATTAGTTCCCTGGCTGGTAGCCTGGATTACAGTTCCGTCTCTTCTTAATGTAGTAGGCTCAGCTCCTTCTTCCAGTATTTTACTTGCCTGTTTCTTCGGGTTATTGTGGGGTATAGGAGGACTGACTTTTGGTCTGGCGCTTCGTTATCTCGGAATGGCTCTTGGGATGGCTCTTGCCTTAGGACTGACAACCGCTTTCAGCACACTTATCCCTCCCCTGTTTCACGGCACATTCAATACTCTGCTTACCACTAATTCCGGTTTAGTAGCACTGGGAGGCGTCTTTGTTTCTCTTGCAGGAATAGCAGTCTGCGGCTGGGCTGGAGTTAGAAAAGACAAAGAACTATCAACAGAGCAGAAAAAAGAAGGAGTTCAGGAATTTAATTTTAATAAAGGCTTGCTCGTAGCTCTCTTTGCAGGAATAATGAGCGCCTGTTTTGCCTTTGGAGAAGATGCTGGCAAACCTATTGCAGAATCAGCGATTCAATACGGCGCAGACACTCTCTGGCAATACAATCCTGTTTACGCTATCATCCTTATAGGCGGTTTTATCACGAATGTAGTCTGGTGTCTTATCCTTAATTTTAAAAATAAAAGTTTTGGAGACTATACAAGCAAAGCCGCACCTTTAAAAAGAAACTATATTTTTGCTGCAATTGCCGGAGCTACCTGGTTCGCCCAATTCGTCTTCAAAGGAATGGGAACTTCATATATGGGCGACTTCGCCTTTGCAAGCTGGAGCATACTCTTCGCTTTTGTCATTGTCTTCAGCAATATGTGGGGACTGCTAACCAAAGAATGGAAAGGCGTCAGCAAACAAACAATAATCATTTTGCTTTTCGGTATGCTTATCCTCATTATTTCAGGAATAATGAGCGGCTGGGCTAATTTCATTCAATAAACCACAGAAACCCCAACCTGCGAGGTATTTGTCTCCTCGCAGGTTTATACGGGCAAATTTATATCAAAATATAATCGTGAAATATAAACCTGCGAGGTATTGGTCTCCTCGCAGGTTTATACGGGCAAATTTATATCGAAATATAATCGTGAAATATAAACCTGCGAGGTATTGGTCTCCTCGCAGGTTTATCATAGCGTCTTGGCGCCTTTGCAGTAAAATTTTTTCTACGAACTAAGCGAAGCGAGCTCTTGAATACCTTTAAATAAATTTATAAAGTGAAAAAGTTTATAGAGTTATTAGAGATGCCCATCAATTAAAAGACATTAAACCCCGAAAAAAATAACCAAAACGGAATAATCTCTATTTTTTCATTAATAACTTCCTGAAAATTATAAGTAATAATATAAGCCTTATCAATGCTGAATTTTTCCATTGTATATTCAAGGCTATTAATTTCTCTTGACTTATTATATTCGTTAAATTGAAATACAACCTGCACGGCGACTAACTTTTTACCTTGTTTAATAATAAAATCACATTCTTTATTCTCATTAAAAAAATAAAGCTCACTCTCCCCCTTTTTAATTAATTCAGTATAAACAAGATTTTCAAATAAACTGCCCTTGTTATCACTAAATTTATAAGCCAGTTGAGCGGGAAAACCATTATCAATACAATAAATTTTTCTCTTAGGTCTTGAGTTTTGTTTCATTGAAAAAGAAAAATTCATCGTTTCATAAAACATAAAACTTTCTCTTAGTATATTAACATAACTTTTCAGACTATTTTCATTAATACCAACAGCCTTTGATAAACTAAGATATGAAAAAACGGATGTTGAATTTGAAATAAGATAATATGCAAGCTCCTTAAATACTCTGCTATCTCTAATATTATAATTAAAAATACAATCTTTCATTATTATTGCATCAAAATAACTAATTAAAAGCTCGCGTCTTAGTTCATCCGATTTAATCTTTAGTAATTCAGGAAATGAACCGAACTCTATCATTTCATCAAGCAGGGTTAAAACTTTTGGAATATTATTAAATAGCGTTATCTTATCATTAATACCCTTAATCTTTAAAATTTCTTCAAAAGATAAGGGAAATATATAATCCGTCACATACCTGCCGGTTAATAATTTAGCATAAGTACCTTTCAATAAAACAGAGTTTGAACCTGTAATAAATATTTTTTTATAAATCTCCGAATCATAAATACTTT
>JAGODS010000096.1 GCA_017998135.1 Bacteroidales bacterium | reverse complement strand
TAACAAAGCTGCTAAAAAATTGTGTCAACTATTAAATGAAACTGAAACATTTTATCCAGGTACAACTCTCAGGTTATTATATAAAATCGCGTCAGGTTAATCTGCGTCTAAGTCAGGAGTTCTGAAACTCAGAGAAGTTAAGTTCACAAATAAACACTTATTATTTCTCTGTGATACTTTGTGTTCTCCTTTTCTCTGTGATATTTTTTACCCCGTTTTTATTTTTTTAATCTTACTATTCTTTCTTTTTCTTAATCATAATTTAAATTTTTCCTCTTTTCCTATTTTTATTCTTAATTATTATTAATTATTAATTTTTAATAAATTATTACAGTTTTATTTATATATTTTTGCATTCATAAAAATTAAAAATTATAATTTTATAGATATGCAATTATTCGATGAATACAATCCTGTAAATGATGATATTTTCAGGATAATAGATAACGAAGGAAAAATAATAAATAAAAAATGGAAACCTGAATTAGATAATGCAACTATTATTAAAGCATATAAGGATATGCTATTTGCAAGAACAGCCGATATGATGGCTGTTTCTTTTCAGCGACAGGGGCGAATGTTCACCTATCCGCCAAACTATGGGCAGGAAGCTATATCTGTAGCCTGCGCTATGGTGATGCGTAATGAAGACTGGTTAGTTCCGGCTTTTAGGGAATTAGCTGCCTGGCTTGCTAAAGGCGCTTCTCTTAAAGATGTGTTTATGTATTTTATGGGCTACGAAGAAGGGACTGCTTTTCGTAATGCAAATCATATTGTGCCTATCTCCGTTCCTATTGCTTCTCAGTTTACACACGCTGCCGGCATAGGATACGAAATAAATTACAATAAAAAAGATGAAGTGGTCTATGCTTTTGTTGGCGACGGCGGTACTTCTGAAGGCGATTTTCACGAAGCGCTTAATTTCGCTGCTGTCTGGAAAGCCCCTGTTGTATTTGTAGTTCAAAACAACCAGTTCGCCATTTCTGTTCCTTTTTCCAAACAGACAGCATCTAAAAATATAGCTATAAAAGCTCTTGCTTATGGTATGCCGGGTATAAAAGTTGACGGTAACGACATCTTTGCTTTGTACCGTACTTTTAAAGAAGTTTCCGATTATGCCAGACAAGGCAAAGGTCCTGTCTTGATTGAAGCGCTCACCTATCGTAAAGGTGCTCATACTACTTCCGACGACCCTACCAAATATCGCACTAAAGAAGAAGAAGAACTTTGGGACAAAACTGACCCGCTTAAAAGATTAAAACTTTATCTTACTAAAAATAAACTCTGGTCTGAAGAAGAAGAAAAAGCTCTACTTATACAATATAAAAAAGAAGTGGACAGACAGTTTGAAGAAGCTGAAAATTATCCTCCTTACAAATTAGAAGATGTTTTCAAATATCTTTATGTAGATATGCCGGATGACCTTAAAAGACAAAAGGTTGAATATGAAAATTTCCTTAATTGGAAAGAAAATGAAAAAGTAAAAGTTAAAATTTAAATTAAAAAAACTGATTTCTTATGAAAGTAATGAATATGGTAGATGCGTTAAATAACGCAATGGATATAAAGCTCGCCGAAGATCACAATATTGTTATCTATGGCGAAGATGCAGGTGTAGAGGGTGGTGTTTTCCGCGTAACCGAGCATTTACAGAAAAAACACGGCGAAGCAAGAGTGTTTGACTCTCCTCTTGCCGAATCAGCTATTGTTGGCACTGCTGTCGGTATGGCTATTGCCGGCTTAAGACCGATTGTTGAAATGCAGTTTGATGGATTTGCCTATCCCGCACTTAACCAAATGATTTCTCACGTTGCCAGGATGCACAACCGCTCAAGAGGTAGATACAGAATGCCTATGGTTATCAGAATGCCCTACGGTGGTGGTATTAACGCCCTGGAACACCACTCCGAATCGCTTGAAGCTATGTATGGACATATACCGGGACTTAAAGTAATGATTCCTTCTACTCCTTACGATGCCAAAGGTATGCTTATTACTGCTATTGAAAGCGACGACCCCATTATTTTTATGGAGCCTAAACGTATTTACAGAGCTATTAAACAGGAAGTGCCTGAAGAAAAATTTACAATACCCATTGGTAAAGCTAAAGTACTTGCTGAAGGAACTGATATTACCGTTATTGCATTCGGAGCTATGATTAGAGAAGTACAAAAAGCTATGATTAAAGCTAAAGAAGCTGGTATTTCTGTTGAACTTATTGATTTACGTACTATTTATCCCATTGACAGAGATACTATCGCTAAATCAGTGAAAAAGACAGGAAGAGTTATAACGGTTGCTGAGGCTCCAACAAGTTTTGGTATTGGCTCCGAAATAGCAGCTATTGTTAATGAAGAGGTTTTTTTATATCTTCAGGCGCCTCCTAAACGTGTTATGGGATTTGATACTATTGTTCCCCTTCCCAAAGGCGAACATTTCTATATGCACAGTCCTGACAGAATATTTTACGAAATTGAAAAAACAGTTAGATACTAATATAAATGTTTCACATTTTTCAAATGTGAAACATTATAAACTAAAACAACAAACTAATAAAATTAAATAAAATGAGATACATATTCAAATTTCCGGATATAGGCGAAGGGCTTGATGAAGGCAGAATAGTAGAATGGTATATTGAAAAAGGGCAGCTTGTTGAATCAGGAACTCCTCTTGTGAAAATGGAAACAGATAAGGTAGTTACAGATATACCTTCTCCCAAAAAAGGAAGAATAGCAGCTCTTTATGGCAAAGTTGGCGACACTATAAATGTAGGTTCACCCCTTGTAGAGATTGAGATGGAAGGCATAGAAGGTGTTGCAGCCATTGAAGAAGCTAACAAAATTGAACCGCTTGAAGAGAAGGGCGCTGGCGTAGTCGGAACGCTGGAAATTGCTGGAAATAATGCTTTCCTTCCTGCCAGCAACGAAGGTTTAGACCAAACTGTTGCCGATATTAAAGAAAAAACTAATAAAAGAGCGCTTGCTACTCCTGTTGCAAGAGCTATGGCTAAAGAACTTAATATTAATATTAACCTTGTTAATGGTACAGGACCTGCTGGCAGGGTTACTATTACAGATATTAAGAAATATCAAAGCAGCTTCAGCCAGGCTAAAGAAACCACTGCCGGCAGTATTAGCGAAACAGAAAAAATAAGCTACGAGCCTTTAACCCAGCTTCGAAAGACAATAGCTAAAAATATGCTTAACTCAAAACACAATGCTGCCCATATGAGCGTTTTTGAAGAAGTGGAAGTATCGGAGCTTGTCAGGATTAGAAACAAATATAAAAGTTCTTTTGAAGAAAAAAATGTTAAACTTAGTTATTTGCCTTTTATCATCAAAGCTGTTACACTTGCTCTAAAAAAACATAAATCGCTCAATTCACAGTTAGACCTTGACAATGAAAGAATGATATATAAAAACTATTATAATATTGGTATTGCTGTGGACACGGATGACGGTCTGGTAGTTCCTGTTATAAAAGATACTGATAAAATTTCTATATTCCAGATTGCAAAACAACTAAACGAGATTTCAATTAAAGCAAGGGAAAGAAAACTTAAACTTGAAGATATGAAAGACGGCACATTCACCATTACCAATTATGGCTCTATAGGCGGACTTTTTGCCGTACCTGTTATAAACTATCCGCAGGCTGCAATACTCGGCATTGGAAGAATGTTTAAGAAACCTGTTATTATTAATGATAAAATTGAAACAGGCACAATTATACCTCTTTCAATATCTGTGGACCATAGGATTGTTGACGGTGGCGAAGTAACTCGCTTTGTCAATGACGTTATGACTTTTCTCAACGACCCTGTCGCTTTACTTATGAATAATGAATAATATGGAAAAAATGTTTCACATTTGCAAAATGTGAACTAAGCGAAGCGATCTCATAAGCACTTTTTAATAGATTTATGATTGCGCATAAACATTTAAACTTTCGCTTTGCTAATGACTATGGATTATTTACAAAATAACAATTAAACAATTAATATATGTATGATATAATAATAATAGGAGCAGGACCGGCAGGTTATGTATCTGCAATAAGGGCTGCACAGGTGGGATTAAAAACCCTCGTAATAGAAAAAAACAATGTAGGCGGGATGTGCCTTAACTGGGGCTGCATCAAAACTAAAGCGCTTATTGAAAGCGCTAAACTATACGACAAAATTAAAACTGCCGAAAATTTTGGTATTGAAGGTATAGAATTAAAAAAAATATCCTTCAACTGGGAAAAAGCTGTTAAACGGGCAGATGCTATTGTCAGACGCCTTACTTCCGGCATACAATATCTGTTTAAGAAAAACAATATAGATATTATCATTGGAACAGCTATTATCACTTCAAAAAATACAGTTACTGTTGATAATCGCTCTATTGAAGGAAAGAATATTATCATTGCAACAGGTTCTTACCCCGAAAAACTACTTAATAATATTGATTATACAGATATTGAAAATCTATGGAAATTAAAAGACTTGCCAAAAAATATCGCTGTTTATGGCAAAGGTGGCACAGCGATTGAAATAGCACAATTCCTCAGGATGATTGACAGAAATGTTAGTCTTATTTTCCCTGATGACAATGTTTTACCCGATATTGATGATTTTCTTAAAAACTGGATATTAAAAAAACTAAAAACAGATAAGATAAATATTGTCTATTCAGACAAAATTAAAAATCAGGGAAAAGGCATTATAGAAGCAGGCGGACAGAAAATAGAAGCCGAACTGCTAATCAATGCAAGCTGGCGCAAAGCCATCAAACCCAAAACCGAAATTGATATTGAAACTACTGAAAACGGCTATATCAAAACCAATGATGCTTTTCAGACTAACGAACCATCAATTTATGCAATAGGAGATGTAAATGGTAAAAGCTACCTCGCACATATAGCCTCAACTCAGGGAATTTGGGTGATTAATAAACTCAAAGGTATTAATACTGATATTAATCTTAATTTATATCCTTATAATATATATACCTCTCCCGAAATAGCTCAGATTGGTATGACAGAGAAACAAATTAAGGAAGCAGGTATTGATTATAAAATAAGTGATTTTCCACTTTCAGCTAATGGCAAGGCATTAACCGAAGATAGTTATGAAGGGCAGATAAGATTATTGTCTGACAAACAATACGGCGAAGTTCTCGGAGTACAGATAATATCAAACAATGCAACGGATATGATAGCAGAGGCTGCCGCTTATATGCAGTTAGAAGGAACTATTTATGATGTCGCACAAACCATTCACGCACACCCAACGATATCTGAAATCTTTGTTGAAGCCGGCTTCGACGCTATTGACAAAGCCATTCACAAATAGTAAACAGTCATCTAACCATCCTTACACCCCTTCGGGGTTTTATGGAATTCATTTTTTAAATTAAATTTCAAAATGCTACCTCTAGATAAATCTAAGTATATTTAGATTCTATCAAATTAAATTCATTATTAAGGGTATAAATAATATCATTGAAACCAACAGTATAGCCTTCGTTATAAATAGAAGTAACGAAGTCGCTGTGTTTACGGTTTTTTCTGTAATCAGGTTCTCGTTTTGGATGTTTTAAATATTTTTCAAACAATTCGGGATTCTCATTTACATTCAAAACAGATTGATATAATATTTGCGACTTGCTCCGGTAAATAGAAGAGCCTAATATTTTTTTATCTTTTATTGAAATATCAGAAATACCTTTTTGACTAAGGTTTTGAACACCCAGTTTCTTTAGAGCTGATATTATTTTGTTATTATAAAAAGCAAAACAATCTTTTGGATTTATATATTTTTGGTTTTCGTCAATAGCGGAAATAACAATAGTTTGAGGCGTCAGAACAACCGTCTCGCCACCTGAAGGTCTCTTCAAAACGATAATATTATCTTTTAAAACATTTTCTTCAATAAGCGAATCGTCTTTATTATTACTAACTCCTAAAACTATATAGATTTTATCAGGTCGCCAAATTATAAAGGATTTTTGCCCTATCTGTTTTTTTAGTAAACTTATATCAGGTAAATTATATTGTAATACTTCTATCTCCATCAAAATTTTCAATTTTCTGCAAAGCTATTAAATATTTAATAAGCCGAATATAAAATTTGATAATAAAAGGGGGCATTAGAAAAAATATTATTTGTGGTTTATAAAAAAATATTAATTTTGCACTCCCAATTTTTTTAATAACTTGTAATTCATAAAAAAATGAATACTTTAGAAATAATGAATTTCGTTGAAAACGAAGTATCAAACAAAGCGAAACATCCTGCTTTTAAAGCAGGTGATACAATTACCGTTCACTATAAAATTAAAGAAGGTGATAAAGAAAGAATACAGCAATTTAAAGGCATTGTTATTCAAAGAGCAGGCAAAGGCAACACTGAAACATTTACTGTCCGTAAAATGTCAGGTAGCGTTGGAGTAGAAAGAATTATTCCTGTTAATTCACCTTATATTGATAAAATCACCTTAGATAAAAAAGGTGCGGTAAGAAGGGCAAGAATATACTACCTTAGACAACTTACAGGTAAAAAAGCTAAAATTAAAGAGAAAAAATTATAAGATTAGACAATTGACAATTGTATAAATATTTCACATTTTAAAATGTGAAATATAATAATATAAAAACCTCGCAGGCTATAATATTCCTGCGAGGTTTTTTTATACAGGCAATTAACAAGTTATCTTATATAAACAAAAAAGCCTGCGAAGTTTTTTGACCGCTCGCAGGCTTTAAGTGTAATTCAGAAAAGTATTTTATTTAACAAGCATCTTTTTTGTAACTGAGTATTGAGCTGTTTTAACAGTATATAAATAAAGACCTGGTTTTAAATTACTACCATCAATAAAGAGGTTATGATTTCCCTGCGGATAGTTTTTAGCTTTGGTTTCCATAACTTTGGGACCAAGTATATTTCTTACTTCAAGACTAACTTTGGCAGGTTTAGAAAGATTAATATTAACATAAGAAAAATCACTAAAGGGATTAGGATAATTTTGCTGAACATTTAAAATATTATTAGCATTTTCTTTAATACTGAAATTATCAACAAAATCGGTTTCAGTAAAATAAACACCGTGTAAATAATAGTGAGTAACTGGTTTGCTGGCAGCACTTCCGTGTTTGCTAGTAGTTACAGGAATAACCCAGGCATCCATATTATCTTTGGTATCTTTTATTGCCATATCAGAAGCATAATGCCAATAATTATCTCCATCATATTCGGTATTTGCAGTAAAATCTTTAACATTGGCTCTTTTTCCTGTTTTAATATCTTTGGCATAACCTTTAATATTAGGTAACACATTAGTGTACATTCCTGTATTAAGAGTGTCGGTATCAGACCAAATAGCAAATATTTTATTACCATCGGCAGAAACAGAAGCCTGGATACGATGTCCCCAATCGGCAGCATCATCACTTGGAAAAGGAGAACTATCTTCAGTAACAGCTTTAGTTTGTATTGTATCTATTAATTGAGCACCCCAGGTATTATCTGATTTGGTAAACACTTCAAATATTTTAATAGGTTCCTTTTTAAAGATATAATAACCAATAGTATCATATTTTTCAAAAAAATTACTCATTATTTTAGCAAATATATGGAGATTGCCTTCAGAATCAACAACTGCATCGTGGTCACCCGGAAAAAATAATGGAACACCTTTAGGAGGAATATTAGTGTCTGGTTGATAAACAGCCCAGAGATTATCTGTCAAATCAGTAAGAGTACTAAAATCATAAACAGGAAGTTTTTCCCACACTTTACCACTATCAACAGATTTAAAAACTATCGGCTGATAAGTAGCATAATTATAAAGACTATCTGCACCTATAAAATAAACATATCCGACTTTGCCATCTTTAGACCAGGCAGTATTCAAATCCCAAAAAACAAGACCTAAACTGTCATGAGCAAAACTCTGTTTTATAGGCACTCTTTCCCAGTTAAAATTTTTTGTTACATTATCGAATTTGCCATTATTCATTACGCCATTTTTCCAGATAATATCTTCAGTAAGATCATCATAATAAGAATAACCGAGAACGTGTGCCAAACCATCATCTGTTGTAGTCAGTCCATAACGCGGAAAACTAAGTAATGAACTTGATTTGGTAACATAAGTTGTGTAAAAGTCAGAACTATCAAGCTTTGCACTACCAAAATAATTTTCTACCCATGTATCACCGTCTGTTGTTGGACCTGTAACAACGCTATATGCCTGTAAGGGGTCTGTATTTCCAGCAGGGTTATAAATAGCACCTGAAGGATACCTGTTTTTTTTGTTTTCTCCTGTAACAATAAGAGATTTCCAGGTAGAACCGCCATCAGTAGAAAATGAACTTACTATATTACCACCTGTTTCTTCAGTACCGAGACTATCTAAAGGATTTGACCGGTGAGTAAACATTATTAAATTCAATTCAGGCTTAGCAGTCAAGCAGTTTGAATTATTAACAATAGCAGTAAACAAGTTAAAAGAGGTAGAAATTTTTGTTTTTTCAACAGAAAAAGGAGAAATTGCTTTTATTTTCTTAGTCTGCTTTATCAAGGGTTGCGCTTCATTAAAATAAGTTTTCTCTTTGATAAAACTATACTGTTTATCATAAAATTTACGAATGTTTAATTTCATAGCCTGTTTGTTAACAGGAGACTGGCAAACTGCAATAAAAACAGCAAACATTAAAACACTTAAAAGAGTTAATTTTTTCATATATTTGATTAATTTGGTTTTTAATAAAATTTTACAAAAATAATAAGAT
>JAGODS010000095.1 GCA_017998135.1 Bacteroidales bacterium | reverse complement strand
TTTTATGAGGATTTTGAGTTTTTAAATTGAGAAATGGAGGTTTTTAAATGGCGACGTCTAGTTTTGGGATGGCGACGTGGAGTTTTTGGATGGCGACGTGGAGTTTTTGGATGGCGACATGGAGTTTTTGGATGGCGACGTGGAGTTTTTGGATGGCGACATGGAGTTTTGGGATGGCGACGTGGAGTTTTTAGATGGCGACGTGGAGTTTTTGGATGGCGACGTGGAGTTTTGGGGTGGGAATGTAGAGTCCGATGAGGTTTATGTAAATTTTTGAGAAATTACCATAATTAAGCATTAAATAAAAACACTTGTCCAATACACTTTTAACACAATTTCTAATTGTATTTTTACTAATAATATTTAATTTCCCTGTAAACTATGTCTTCATTAAAATCATTAACAATAGTAACTCTGACAAGCCAGTTGCCTTGCTTATCAATTTTATCGTATCTATATACAGTTTTATTACAATTATTATTCTCTATATAACATTCATTTTTCTCGAGTTCATTACCATATTCATCATATTTATAAACAGTCTTAAAGATTAACTTGTTACCGCTGCTATATCTGTACTTTTCAGTCAAATTTCCCTTATTATCATATTTATATTCATCTCTGAAAGTAAGTTTATCTCCTTTTTCAAAGAAACTCTCCTCTATTTTATTACCTTTATCGTCGTATTTACATTGTTCAACAAAAAGCAGGTTATCTTTTTTATCATATTGACTTTCCTGTGTTTTATTACCTTTAACATCATATTGAAATAATCGTGTCCGATAAAAAAGACTATCATCTGAAATTAATTCGGTTAAATTATTCTTGTCATCATATTTATAATTAGTTTTAGAAAGTAATTTTTTGTCTTTTCCATTAAAATTTTCTTTAATTATTTTTCTGCCTTTCTCATCATATATAAATTTAATAATATTATCTTTACGGCAAGCCGAATAGTTAATTATCCTAACAATTTTACCATCCTTGTTATATTCATACCCGGTTAGAACTTTACCTTTATGTTTGTCTTTATCAAGATTACTATTTTTAATTTTCGTTTCATTACCCATTTTATCAAACTTATAATGCATTTCATAAAGCATCCTGCCTTTAGTCATTTCCTTATCCTTACCAACAGCCATATATTTTGTTTCGGACATTGATTTCACCCGCCCTTTCAAAGAATAAACCTTAGTGGAAATCTGCGAAATACTAATTGTTGATATTAAAAACAACTGAATTATAATCATATTAATTGTTTTCATAATATAAATTAATTAAATAATCAATGCAAAAATAATAAAACTTTCATTACAAGCAACTAACATAAATCTCTTTATCTAAAAATATTTCTTAACAAATCTCAAAATCATTAAGATAATCTATCTCTTTAATACATATTCAAATTGATTTTTATCTTTGCAAATTCATATTTTTAAATATGCCTACGACTATTAATTTTTCAAAACAAAGAACATTATAATCATATTTTGCGAGCTTTGTTTTAATTATTTAAAAGAATCTCAAGAATTTACACTAATTATGCAAAAAAAACAAATTGCTACCGTTTTTTATATAAACATTATTTTATTGTTATTTTCTGCGATAATGATAATATCAGGTATAACTCTACAGGCGGGTTATCATTTAGGGTCGCACGATAACCATAATATCAAAACACAGAATATTAATCCCACAGATAATATTCAGCCTGAGCAGACAAAGATAATAAATACAGGAAAAACTATCTGGGGTTTTGACTATTACGACTGGTCTTTAATACACAAAATCTCTATTATTATAGTTTCGCTGACAATGATATATCATATCCATTCACACTGGAAATGGTATAAAACCGTCATCAGTAAAAGATTAATTAAGAAAAACAGACAGGTAGTAACCCTATCCGCCATTTTTCTCTTAGTTGCACTGACAGGACTGGTGCCCTGGACAATACACCTCTGTAACGGCAACGAAACTCTGAGAAAAGGATTTATAGAAATACACGACAAAATAGCGCTTATATTAACAGTATATCTTTTTATTCACATAGCCAAAAGATTAAAATGGTACGTCAAACCCTTCAGAAAAATATAATATTAAACATTACTTATTTTTTAGTAAGAAAATAGCTCTGAAACGAATTGTTTTCTTTCTAAACGATTAGTTTTTTTCTGAAACGATTAGTTCTTTTTCTAAACGATTAGTTTTTTTTCCAAACGATTAGTTTTTTTTCTAAACGATTAGTTTTTTCCTAAAACGATTAGTTTTTGTTCTAAACGATTAGTTTTTCTTCTAAACGATTAGTTTAAACCCTGTTTTTCTTGTTTTTTTTAAAAAGCAAATTTAATCCACATCGGTAAATTATTGATTTATTGATTTTTTTATTATTCATCTCACTTATTATTATACTTTTTTAACAGGAATTACTTTAAAATCATATTCAATATTCCTTTTAAATTCTGCATTTTTTAATTCCACAAAAAATACTTTAAATTCTTGTAAATATGTCCATTTAGTCTCATCCTGCTTATTTAAAACATCTTCAAAGTTAGTCCAAGTATCAAATAATTTCAAAATTATATCACTAATCATATATACATCTTTATTATTATCAGAATTTATTTGAATAATTTTTTTTAAGAAATCCATTTAAATCTTTACTAAAAACAAATTCTTTTAAAATAGTTTTAGCAGCTTCTGGGTGTTCTTTTTGTTTTATAGATATGCTCCTAACCATAATAGTTTTCTTACAATTTTAATAAAGTCTCCAAACATTCTTATCAAATTCATTAAAAGAATCACAATAATTTTTAAGATATTTTATTGCAATCTGCTGTAATTCTTCTTTAGTTAGAGGAAAAGATAAAACAAAGTTCACAAAGTCTTGATTTATTGTGTTCTTTACGGGAGTCCATTGTGCTCTTTGTGTTAAAAAAATAGTAATTAGAGGTACCCTTATATTAATAATAAATATTTATAGAAAAATTTTACCTTTTTACAAGTTTATAAAACTTAAAGTCATTATTTTTTGAATTGTGTATTTTTATGAAATATAAGCCGGAGTTGAGGTATGAAATATTCCAGGTTGTCCTGATTGTAATAGGCTCTTTGCGAATTAATTCGCCTGTTGTATTATAAAGTTCAGCTATCAGGTTACCAAAATTGCTGTTATTTAGCAGGGTAATTTGCTCTACTGCGGGATTAGGAAATACATCAACATTAATTGTTTTAGAATCTGCTCCATTTATTCCTACATAATAACTATATGTGCAGGAGTCGGCTATACCTGTTGAATAAAAACCGAAAGTATTGTCTTCATAACATCTTAATCCGTCTGAATAATTAGAATCGCACATAATACCATAATAATAGAAATTAAAGAGATAGACATTATCGCCAAGTATCTCTGTTATATGAGAATTGTAATTAATGGCGGGGTTATGATAAGATTTATAACTTACATTTAACGATTTTAATGTTTTAGAATTGATGATATTATTACTTACAGATATTACGCTGATTATAACAGTATCAATAATATTATTATGCGTGGGATATTTTATTATCCAGCTATCATTCGCTTTAGCTTTAAAATTATATAATATCTGAAATTCGCCAATAGTTTTATCAAAGAAATAAACAATACTGTCGCTACTGTAAACAAAGCAGTTCCTGTAAGCATATCCCCCGCAAAATTCCATTGAAGATTCTAATTTGCTGCATCTGATATTATTGATTAAAGTATCTTTAGTAGAATTAACAGTCATATAAGTTTCTTCATTATTCAAGGCGAAAGCCCATTTGACTGTATAATTCCATTTAGCTCCAACAGGAGCGAAATACTGCGAAAAAACCAATGTAGAATTAAAAACTAACAATAATATAAGTTTTGTTTTCATTTTATATAAATTTAGAGATTAGTCAATAATTTAGAATTAAAAACCTTTTCCTTGAAAAATCACTACAACCTGCAAATAAATATATTCTTAATTTGAAGTTAATTCGAGATCGCCAGACAATTTTATCTTATTGGATTTAGCAGTTTCCAAATCGGAGGTTTTAAAAAGAGGCATTATTTCTTTATTATTTGCATTATAGATAAATAATATATAATCTTCATCCTTTAGGTCAAGAGGTCTATTACCCCTGCTATATGCAGTCCAGACAATATTAGATTTCTTAATTATTATTTTCATATCTGGACTAACAGGCATCCATTTACCAAGTGAAATAAAACCAAACAGATTGGTTGAATTTTTAATTCTTTTTCTCTCAGTATCAATCAGTGCGCTTGTAGAAGTAAAACCGATAAAAGCTCCAAATAAAATCATTATAATACCTATAAGAGAGAAAAAAGTATATACTAATCCTGCAAGGAAAATAAATAAACCTGCTGAAGAACCGACTGGTCCAAAAACCTTGTCAAGTTTGTTTCTTATTATCATTTTAATATAGATTTATAGAAAACTATAAATACTCATTATTCTCTATTATTACACTTCTCCACAATTTTAATTTCTTCATCGGTAAGATTGTAAAGATTATATACAAGGTTATCAATTTCGCTATCTGTTTTAGATATATAGGTTAAAAGTTCAGCAACTTTAGTTTTCTCTGATTCAAAGAATTGTAACCATTCGGATTGAACAGAAAGAGGAATTTTTATTTTTTGTTTTTCCAGTTCCTTGTTAAAATCTATATATCTGAGCTTATACCATTCTTTTAGTTTATTATTTATATTAATATTTTCAAATTTAACCTGCAATATTTTAATAAAATTATTTTTTAGATGTAATAACTCTTTATTCTTTAACAGCATAATATCGGCTTTTTCAATAAAAGGTCGTTGGTCTGAAAGAGAACAAACAGGAATTGGAAATTCCTTGAAATCATTAAGGCTGAAAGCAGGGAAGTCGTCGCGTTGCAGAGATGTATTAAAATTTACCTGACAATAACTGAAAAGTTTACTGTTTAAAATAGAAAGAATATATTTAAGATTATAGGCTGGTATATTATCATAAATAGCATAGAGGTTTTTCTTAAAAGCAAAAACTTCGTTAGTATAGGTTAAATTCATCCTGAACTGTCTGTTTATTAATTGCCTTGCTAAAAGTTTCTCACAATTAAACAAATTATAAGCCTTATTTTCTTTTAAAGAATCATAATTAACAAAAAGCGGATTCTGTTTATCTTCAGTAATAACATATCTGAATACCTGCTCATCAAACCATTTAAGATTATAGGAATCGTTTATATATAGAGAGAGTTGATTTGTTTTTGGAGGTAAACAACCCCTGTTAACTTTTGCAATTTTATCTAACTTAATATTTTTATCTGAAAACCAAACTTTATTACCAATTTTTATTAGGTCAGGGTTGAGAAATACTTTTTTAAATTTTAGCCAATCAGAGGGGTTAAATTTTATAAAATTATTATTATTATCAATCTGCTCTGTACTTTCTTTAATATTATATTTAAATGTTTCAACAAATTGATTTAAAATGTTTTTATTTAATATAACTATAGATGTATCAATATAAGCATTAAAAATATTATAGGGTAATTGGACTATTTGTTTGAGATTAAAATTTAGTAATAGTTTCTCCCTGAAAAAAGCATAATTATAGCCTGCAAACCATGTATTAGGAATAATTAAACCTATAATACCGCTCTCTTTTAAAAGACTTAATGATTTTTCAGTAAAAGCTACATAAGTATTATGATTAGTTTTAGTAAATGAAAAACTTAATAAAAACAGAGGATTAATTAAAACATAAGGCGGGTTGCAGATTATCACATCAAAACCATATCTTTTAAAACCTTTACTTTCAGGCTTGTAAGAATAGAGTGGCTCGGAGAGAGAGTTATTATCTATAAGCGACGAATTATGAGTAATGAACGAGACTGTGTCGGACTGTTCTTCGCTGAAGTATTCCATTGTTCCTTCCTTGACACTGAGATTATCAGGTTTTTTATAATGAGGAAAGACCTGCGGAAATTCAATAAACCAGTTAAAAGCTTTATCACCTGCAATAGCGGGGTCATCAATAAGCGAATCACCGCATTTTAAATTTTTGCTAAGATCTGTGAGTTTTCTTCCTTTTCTTGCAGTTTTAAGCCAAAGTGAAAGTTTAGCAATCTCAACTGCTTCGTCATTAATATCAACGCCATATATATTATTTTCCAAAACAGAATTTTCAATATCCGATAACACAAGGGGCGAATTGGTAATTTTAGCTATAAGTTCGTCAAGCTGTTTATGCTCGGATATAAGGAAATCTAAAGCCTGGTTAAGAAAAGCGCCGCTGCCGCAAGCAGGGTCGCAGATTTTTAATTCTAATAACCAACTTCTATAAGCGTCAATATTTGCTAAAAGTTCTTTCTTTTTACTTTTCTGAGTAATAATCTCAACTGAAGATAGTATTTTATTTATTCCGTATTCATCTTTTTTTTGATTACATAGGTTGCCGAGAGTATTATCAACAATATATTTAGTAATATATTTAGGTGTATAGAACACGCCATCTTTTTTGCGTTTGGATTTAGATTTATCAAAGGAAACACCCTGCAGTTCCGCCTGTATTTCTTCTATCTCATTTAGACTGTGTTCAAAAATATGGCCTAAAATGTTTACATCAACTTCGGTATCAAAATCATAGTCGCAAAGTTTGAGAGTATGTTCATATAAAAGCCTGTCATCTAATTTCACATTATCAAGTATATCATCTGGCAGGAATAAACCGCCATTATAAGGGAAAATATCATATTGCTTACTTTTAAAACCTGTATTAAGATAACCGAAATACTTTTTAAATCTATCGTATAAAGGCACATAATTATCATATTCTTTAAGTGTCTCCCATTGTCTAATAATTTCCCTAACAGAATTAGGAGGGAGCAGAGCCTTATCTTCAGCGAAGAATAAAAAAAGAAATCTGTCGAGTAACTTTTGTGTCTTTCTGAATAATGTCAATTTATCATATTGAGGATTATACAGACACAAATTATCAAACAGAAGTTTTTTAAAAACGGAATAATCACTATAAAGTTTCTTTGTAATGTCAGTCTCTTGAGAGTAAGAATCCTGTTTAGCTTGTAGGGGAAGGTTTTTGAGCAAAGTTTCTTTAGAGAGACAGAAATAAAATAAGCTAAAATTTTCAGGCGTCATATTAAACAAATCAAATTCAATATATTCAACCTTATCATCAATATAAAACCGAAGTTTTTCAAAATTAGAAGTAATGATATACCTGCAACCTTTAAAACTGTTTTTATAATTAAACGCCTGTAATTCTACATCAGTAAGATTAATCTTTTTAGTGTCTTTAATTTCAATAACGGCAAGTATTGAAGCTGGATTATTATCAGAGGCAAGAATGATAGCGTCAGGCTTCTTTGTATCAATATCAGTTTTATGTTGTAAGATTATATTATGATTATTCTCAGGTGCAATTTTATAACCAAGAATCTTATCAAAGATAAATTCCAGAAATCTTTCGTAATAGCTTGTTTCTATTGTTTGAATCAAGTTCTGCCTGTAATTGGCATCATTATATTTGGAAGTAAACACAGTATAAACCATATTTACAGCATTAACATCTAAGGCTTTTAAATATTTTTGAATAACAGAATGTTGAAATAAGCTCATTAATATTTGAAATTAATCCTTTTTATTAATCAGCGAAAATACATTATTTTTTTTTCTTGCTACAATTCAAATTAGAAATGGGCAGATTATCATTTCTTATTTCCAATGACAGAATGATATGCTTTAAAGTCGGCATAGTTCCAGGAGCGCCAGTTTCTTGTTTCATAATTAGAAATAAATCTTCGTTTTTTTATTTCAAGCAGTTGCTTATAATTCTTGATAGAGTCATTAATATTAAACTCATTAAAAACATATTCGTGATAATCTTTTTTATTAAACTCCTTATCAAAAAGATAATAATTTTCATATAAAACAGGCAGAACCCTGTCTGGCATTGTTACCATAAAATCATAGTGAAAATAGGCTTTTTTAGAATTGGAAATATTGTATTTGGCAATGAAATTATCCCAGTTAATCAAAGCAAGAAAGCAGAGCATCAAATAAGCAGCGAGACTATTTTTCCGAAAAATGAAATATTCGCTTTTCTTATATTTTATTTTGATAAAAACTGTCAATAAGCCAAAAAGTGTAAGTAAAAGAAAGGCAAAAACAAATAAGCGTAAATAAGCGAGATTATTGAATTTGATATACCAGATATTTCTGATAGCAACAGAAAGGGTCATTATCCCATTTTGAATTAGCCATAAATAACTCAATATAATAAGCGTTTTATTTTTACTATAAAAATTAAGATTAGCCCTGAAGAAAAAAAGAACTATTAAAATTGAAAACAATATTGCAATAATAAGTATATAAGTACCTTCGTGGACAAACTCCTTCAGATAACTGCCATCCCATTTAAAATTGAACCAAACCCAGTATATATCAATTGCATTTATTATTGCTATTAAAAGATTTAAACAAACAAGAAGAAAAACGCCGGATTTATATTCATTCAATAAATCGGTAAATTTAGTTTTCCTTTTTAATGATGAACGTTCTCTGTTTCTTATTAACAGGTCGGATGAATTCAGGTCTTTATTGACAATCGTTTTATTTGCCAGGCTTAATAAATATAGAATAGCAATAATTGCCCCTGAAACAAACAAAAATATTTGCAAAAGATTTATATTGGCAAAAATTTGATTGATAAAATCAATAATATAAATAATTAACCTGTCTATATATCCGG